>CAYTQL010000150.1:0-7609 GCA_964439555.1 uncultured Planctomycetaceae bacterium
CGGGCGAAGGCGTAGATGTCGCGATAGAGCTTCGGTTCGGTCCGGGCGATCGCCCGGAGGGCTTCGAGGTAGCTCGTCCCGGCCGTCTTGAGATGCACCATCCCGCCGGTCAGCTCCGCGACGACGGGGTAGATGCTGAACTTGTCCGATCCGCTGTGGATCGAGAGCTTGTAGGGCCCGAGCGTCCGCATCACCGCCGCGTGCAGGCGGAAGCTCTCACGGAAGGCGGAGAGATCGCCGATGTAGTCCACGCCCTTCTCGAACCGCCCGATGAACCGCGGCGCCATCGAGACCCACTCCACGCCGAGCCGCTGAAGCTCCCTGGCGAAGAAGTAGTGCTCGGCCGGGGAGGTCGGGGCCTCGGTCTCGTCGACGGAGACCTCCAGCTCGAAGTCCCGGTCGCCCGCGGCGTTTTTCAGGCGGCGGTACATCCGGGCGGTGTGCCCGATGGCGGGCCCGTACTTGACGGCTGCCTTGACGAGGGTCAGCTCGTCGAACTCGATCGCGCCGCCGTCGGCGAGCGGGAAGCTCTTGCCGAGGTAGGCCATCTCCATGTCGCCCTGGGAAATCTCCAGCTCGTCCCAGTTGAGCTTGTTCCAGGCGGAGGTGCGGCTTTCGGCGTCGAGTTCGTCTGCGGCGTTGACCACGTGCTTGCCGGGGTCGATGGTGAACATCGTGAACCCGGCTGCGAGGGTCCGGTCGATGTGCTCGGGCTCCTGGAGGTGGTCGGCGTCGGAGCCGAAGCCCTCGCGCCAGCCTTCCTGGAAGACGCCGAGGGTCGCCGAGTCCATCACGTCCTGCGGCGCCCGGCCGGTGCGTTCCAGCTCGCGGATGGACTGCTGGGCGAAGATCGGCCTCAGCCCGCTTCCGCGGACCGCCCGGACGTGCCCGGGCGTGGCAAGCCCCAGGCGGTCGCCGAGCCCGACGCTGGTCGCCAGCCCGATCGTCCGCGGGCGGCACCAGTCGAAACGCTCGCGGAGCTTCTCCGCCGCGGCGCGGTCGGCGGGCCCGAGGCAGACGCACTTGCCCTCATGTCGGGCGACCTCTTCCAGCCCTTGCCAACAGGCGTCTCCCACGACGCCGATCTGCCTGGTCCCGTCGTTCGCCCGGGCCATGAAGTACGTCGACCCGTCCTGCGCGATGAGCGACGTTTCGTATACGTCCAGCCCGGTCAGTTCGCTCAGCGTTGATGCGTCCATGGTTTCCTCGTATCCGAGGGAATCGGCGTGGGGTCCGGGTTCCGGGGCTCGTTGCCGCGTTCGGCGGTCCGCAGCCCGGACTTGGCGATGCCGCTACGCGTCGTAGGTGCTGGCGGTCACGTCGCCGCCGGCGCCGGTCCAGTTGGTGTGGAAGAACTCGCCGCGGGGCTTGTCGAGGCGCTCATAGGTGTGGGCGCCGAAGTAGTCCCGCTGGGCCTGCAGCAGGTTCGCCGGAAGCCGCTCGGCGCGGTATCCGTCGTAGTACGCCAGGGCGGTGCTGAAGGCCGGGACGGGGATGCCCATCTCGACCGACTTGGCGACCACGCGGCGCCAGGCGGCCTGGGCGTTCTCGACCGCGTCCTTGAAGAAAGGCACCCGCAGCAGGTTCACCAGGTCCGGGTTCTCGGCGAAGGCGTCGCGGATCTTGCCCAGGAAGACGCTGCGGATGATGCACCCGCCGCGCCACATCAGGGCGATGCCGCCGTAGTTGAGGTTCCAGTCGTACTCCTCCGCCGCGGCGCGCATCATCTGGAAGCCCTGGGCGTAGGAGACGATCTTCGAGGCGTACAGCGCCTGGCGGATGTCCTCGACGAAGGAATCCCGGTCGCCCTCGAAGGTCGGCTCGGGACCCGTGAGAACCTTGCCCGCCTCGACGCGCTCCTCCTTCAGCGCCGAGAGGCACCGCGCGAAGACCGCCTCGCCGATCAGCGTCACCGGCATGCCCAGCTCGCAGGCGGTGATGACGGTCCACTTACCGGTGCCTTTCTGACCGGCGCGGTCCAGGATCACGTCCACCATCGGCTTGCCGGTTTCCTCGTCGGTCTTGGCGAGGATATCGCGGGTGATCTCGATGAGGTAACTGTCGAGTTCGCCCTCGTTCCACTTTGCGAAGATCTCGGACATCTCCTTTGGTTCGTAGCCCATCTGCTTCATGAGGTTGTAGGCCTCGCAGATGAGCTGCATGTCGCCGTACTCGATGCCGTTGTGCACCATCTTGACGAAGTGCCCTGCGCCGTCCTCGCCGACCCAGTCGCAGCAGGCTTCCTCTTCCTTGGTGACCGGGTCGGTGACCTTCGCGGCCGTGGCCTGGAAGATTTCCCTGACCGGCTCCCAGGCGTCGGGCGAGCCGCCGGGCATGATCGAGGGCCCGTGGCGGGCGCCTTCCTCGCCGCCGGAGACGCCGGTGCCGATGTAGAGCATCCCGGCTTCCTCGAGGCGCTTCGTGCGGCGGATGGTGTCCTTGAAGTTGGAGTTTCCGCCGTCGATGACGATGTCGCCGGGCTCGAGGTGGGGCAGGACCTTGTCGATGAAGGCGTCCACGGCCGGGCCGGCCTTGACCAGCAGCATCACGCGGCGGGGGCGCTTCAGCGCGGCGACGAATTCCTCGATCGAGTGGGTGCCGATGATCGTATCCCGACCGGCGGCGGGGCCCTCGATGAAGTCGTCGACCTTGCTCACCGTGCGGTTGAACACCGCGATGGTGTAGCCCTTGTCGTTCATGTTGAGCACGAGGTTCTGGCCCATCACGGCCAGTCCGATCAGCCCGAGGTCAGCAGTGGCGTCCGGCATGGGTTACTCCTTGTCTGTTCGATGGAAGCCGAGGCGACGGGCGGCGGCCCGCCACGATCAGCGAAGCAGCTTATCGTATGTTCCCGGTCAATGAAAGCAAACGCGGGGCGGCGTGCTCAGACGGGTGCGCGTCCGTATTGTGGCATGGCCATCTTGACCATGCGTCCCAAGGGCGTCTCGGCCGTGGGGCGCGGGCAGGATGCCCGCGCCACGCATGGGCGAGACGCCCATGTCACGAAGTTGTCGCGCACCCGCTCAGACCTCTACGCGGAATGCTTCGTTCTTCTTGAGGTCCAGGCAGAAGCCGGCCAGCAGCTTCGAGCAGCCTTCCACGTCCCGCAGGTCGAGCGTCTCGACGGTGCTGTGCATGTAGCGGTCCGGGATGGAGACCACCACGCTGGGAATCCCGCCGTTCTTGGTGAAGATCCGCATCGCATCGGTTCCGCCGGAGACGCTGAAGGTTTCGATCTGGAAGCCGATGCGTTTCTTGCGCGCGACCTTCTTGAGGCGGTCGACCACCACGGGGTGGTTCTCCCGACCGACGTTGATGCTCGGGCCCTCGCCGAGCTTCACCTCGCCGAACTGCTTGTTGTCGATCCCCGGCGTGTCGGTCGC
Organism: uncultured Planctomycetaceae bacterium; assembly: GCA_964439555.1. Classification (GTDB taxonomy): domain Bacteria; phylum Planctomycetota; class Phycisphaerae; order SM23-33; family SM23-33; genus CAYTQL01. Next base: position 3,384 of record CAYTQL010000150.1, read on the forward strand.
GAAGGTGACGTCCACCACCAGCGCCACGTCCGGCTTGATGTTGTGGGCCTGCATCTCCGCGCCCAGCAGCCCGACCTCCTCCTGGACGCTGCTGGCGGCGTAGATCGCGCACTTGGGCTTCGCCTTGTTCTGCGCCGCGAGACGAAGGGCCTCGAGCACCGCGAAGCTGCCCACCCGGTTGTCCATCGCCCGACCGGCCGCGATGTTCTCCGAGAGCATCTCGAAGGGGTCGTCGAAGGTCAGCGGGTCGCCCACCGAGACGCGCTTCTTCGCCTCGTCGCCGTCGGCGGCGCCGATGTCGATGTAGATTTCGTGGAGCTTGGGGACTTTCTGAGCCTTCTCCTTCTCCTGAAGGTGAATCGGCGTGGACCCGACCACCCCGCGGACCTCGCCCTTGGGTGTGTAGATCGTCACCCGCTTGCTCTTGACCAGAGCCGGGTCAACCCCGCCGATCCGCTGGACGTAGATGAAGCCCTTGTCGTCGATGTACTTGACGATCATCCCGATCTCGTCCATGTGCCCGTCGAGCATGACCTTCGGGCTGCCCTTGGGGTTCAGAACGGCCACGGCGTTGCCGTAGGCGTCGGTGTGGACTTCGTCGGCGAATGTCCGGGCGTCGTCGCACCAGAGGCGTTGGTTTCCGGCCTCGAAGCCGCTCGGCGAGGGGCTTTCCAGCAGGCTGCGGAGTAATTCGAGGGATTTCTTACGCATGATCTATCCTTCCTGTAGGCAAGGCGTTGCGGGCAAGCCTAGCGGCGGCGCGTCCGGGCGGCAAGTCCCGGCCGCAACGACGGAGGAATGCACCCGCATCGGCGACATTGTAGAATCCGCCTCACGGAGTGCCCATGCACGTACGGATTCGCACCAAGGTTGTGCTTCTTCTGCTCTTCGCGGCCGCGCTGCCGCTGACGGTCTCGCTGCTGATTCTCGTCTTCGGCGGCAGCCGGGTGCAGGTGCGCAGCTTCGGGGAGATGACCGCCTCGCTGGCGTCCTCGGAGGCGCGGCTGCTGGAGACGCGCCTGGTCAAGGACATCGAGAAGATCGAGCTGGCGCTGCACGAGCCGGAGGTGCTTGCCGCCCTCGCCGAGCCGCCCCGGAAGCTCAGCGCCTTGGAGATCTCCGAGCTGGACGCCCACTGGGCGCAGCTTTCGGTGACCTCCGAGCCCATGCAGCGCGTGCTCAACCATCCCCTGGCGGAAATCCTCCGCCTGATCCGCTATAGCGACCCGCGCATCGCCGAGGGGCTGATTACCGACCGCCACGGACAACTGGTCGCCTCGACGGGGCGGACGGGCGATTTCTACCAGGCCGACGAGACGTGGTGGAAGCGCGCCTGGAACGACGGGCGCGGGCGCGTCGTGGTCCCGCCAATCAACTACGACCGCAGCGCGGGGGTCTGGAGCGTGGACATCTGTGTGCCGATCGGGCGGCGCGGCGAGGTGCTCGGCGTGGCGAAGGTGGTCCTGGAGGTTTCCCAGTGGATCGGCGGGCTCGTCCGACCGGTGGGCGACCAGGCGGCGGAGGTGCTGTTGCTGCGCAGCCGGACCGGGCGGATCGTCTACGGGCGAGGGCCGGAGCCCCTGAGCAAGGTGCTGCCCGACTGGTCGGAGCACCTGCTGGGCGGTCCGCGGCGGTGGCGGGTCGATCGAAAGCAGATCCAGGCGTGGTCGGCGTTGAGTTTCCCGCAGCGGATCGGCCGCTACCGGACGCGAATCCCTCACTGGACGCTGATGCTCCACATGCCCGAGTCCGACGCCCTGGCCGGGGTGTATCGCATCAGCGGGCTGGTGCTGGGGATCGGGGTCGTGCTGATCGGGGGCATTTTCCTGGCGGTGCTCGCGCTCACCGACGCGACGCTCGTGCGGCGGGTCCGCCGCCTGGCCGACGCCTCCGGGCATATTGCCGCCGGCGACCTGGATTATCGCGTCCGCGCCCAGCGGCGGTTCCGTCCGCTCGGGCCCGACGAACTCGACGAACTGACCGAAGGCTTCAACGCCATGGTCGACCGCCTCCAGGAGAGCATGGAGGACCTGACCGAGGCGAACGAGCTGAAGACCAACTTCATCCACATCGCCGGGCACGAGCTGCGCACGCCGGTGAGCTACATCCTGGCGATGCTCAAGCTCTTGGAGAGCACCGACAACCCGCAGCGCGTCCGCCGGGGCGTCGAGTCGATCCGCTCCCGGACCCGGCGGCTGGAGCAGATCGTCGAGAACATGTTCAAGGTCCTGCCCTCCGAGGAATACGCCACCGACCGCCGCCTCCCGCCGGTGGACCTCCGGGAGCTGATGGAGGAAGTCTACCTCGACACCCAACCGTTCCTCGAAGAGCGCAACGAGCGGATGACGATCGAGGCTCCCGACGACCTCCCGCCGGTGCCCGGAGACCGCGAAAAGCTCCGCGACGTGATCGAGAACCTCGTGGCCAACGCCATCGCCTTCAGCCCGGAAGGCGGCGCGGTCTCGGTGGAGCTCAAACACGAACTGGGCGACTGGGTCTCCATCCGGGTGACCAACCGGGGCCCGCAGATTTCCGAAGAGCAGCTGCCCCACATCTTCGAACCGCTCTACACCGGCGGGGAGGTGATGCAGCACGGGACGGCCGGGACCACCGCCACGGGCACCGGGGGCATCGGGCTCGGGCTCGCGGTCGCCAAGCGGTTCGTGGAGTACCACCGGGGGCGGATCGAGGTGGACACCCGCCCGGAGCAGACCATCTTCACCGTGCTGCTTCCCAGAAAGCAACCGGAGCAGGAGGAGGAGTGAGTGGTTCGCCCGGGAGCGAGCGAAGCGTGGGGCTCGACGATGCGTGAAGCCCGCGAAGCTGTGCGCGGGCGACCTCGGCGCGGGCTTATTCGGCGCCGACGGGCTCTTCGTCGATCAGACGGCGCAGGGCATCGGTGACTTCGTCGGGATCGAACGGCTTACAGAAATAGGCATCCGCGCCGGATTCCATACCCCGGCGTCGGCAGTCTTCGTTATCCAGTGCGGTCAGGATGACGATCGGAAGCTGACCGTCGCGGCGACGGCGCATCCGCCGGCAGGCTTCGAAGCCGTCCATCTCGGGGAGCATCAAATCGAGCAGGACCGCGTCGCAGTCGGGGCAGCGGTTGACCGCTTCGGCCCCATCGTAGGCGGGCACGGAGTCGAACCCGCTGGCCTCGAGCAACTCCCGCTCGAGGGCGTTCATCTCTCGATCGTCTTCCACGACCAGCACTCGTGGGCGTGAGGCAGCGATCATGATACACTTCTCCGCAAGCTGACTGATCGGCGGAGCGTCGTTTTCTCCACCTTCATCTGTCACTATACGATATACAAGACCCCGTATCGATGAACACGTTAGGACGCGATTTCCCTCTCACAAAATAGTATCAGGACCGGGAAATGTCCCCAGAGCAGGCCGAATTCCCCGCCAAAGAGCAGCTCAGGCAGGCGATCGATCTCTACCTGGAGCGGGCGTATCCCGAGGGCCCGCCGCCGGAAATGCTGGAACGGTTTGCCGTGCCCGAGGGTATCCCGCTCGAGGAATGGTTGATGCGTGAGCAGATCGAGCGGAGCCCGGACGGCGAACTCGACGCGGTCCGCTCCTTCGCACTGCGCCTGGGGAACTACCAGTACCCGCACATGAAGTTGCGGCTTTCGCGCCCGCCGAAGGACGGGGTGTTCCTCTTCAGCGTGGATGCCCACGACGCCTGTCTCAAGGCCCCGCCGGGGTCCCCCGACGCCGGGCCCCTCGAGCAACTCAAGCGTTCCAACGCCGAGATTGCCGCAGCGATCCTGGCGGCCTGGGACGCCGCCGATCTGCCCACCGAGCGATGGTACCTCCGCGAGAAGATCCGCAAGATGCGCGAGACGTAGCCAACGCACCGCGCCCGTTGGATCGGTTGCCTTCTCCGCCGTTCGAGAGTAGGCTTCTCCGCCATGCCTGTGACGCCCGGAAAGAAAGAACGTGAGAACCTCTGGCGGCTGCTGGAAATGGCCCGCGACGAGGACCTCGGCTCGGGGGACGTGACCAGCGCCATCGTGCCCGCTTCGGTGCAGGCGACCGCCCGGTTCACCGCCCGCCAGGCGATGGTCTTCTGCGGCGGCGCGCTGCTCGAGGCCGTTGCCGCCCGCTACGACGGCGCCATCCGCACCGAGGTGCTCGTGGAGGAAGGGGCGCGGCTCGACCGCCGCGCCGAAGCCGCCGTCTGGCGCGGGCCCGCGAGGGTCGTCATGTCGGCCGAG
>CAYTQL010000151.1:0-7566 GCA_964439555.1 uncultured Planctomycetaceae bacterium
CCGAGACCTCCAAGGGCACGAAGGTCTTCGCGCTGGCGGGCAAGGTCGCCCGTGGCGGGCTGATCGAGGTGCCGATGGGCATCACGATCCGCCAGATCGTCGAGGACGTCGGCGGGGGCATCCCCGGCGGGAAGAAGTTCAAAGCCGCCCAGGTCGGCGGGCCCTCCGGCGGGTGCATTCCCGCCTCGATGGCGGATATCCCCATCGACTACGAGCGGTTGACCGAGGTCGGGGCGATGATGGGCTCGGGCGGACTGGTGATCCTCGACGAGGACGACTGCATCGTCGACATCGCCCGGTACTTCCTGGAGTTCACGCAGGACCAGTCCTGCGGGAAGTGCACCTTCTGCCGCATCGGGACCAGGCGAATGCTGGACATTCTCGAGCGGCTCTGCGGCGGGCAGGGGCGCAAGGGCGACATCGAGACGCTCGAGGCCCTCAGTGCGCAGATCAGCCGCTCGAGCCTCTGCGGGCTCGGCAAAACCGCCCCGAACCCGGTGCTCAGCTCGCTGGAGTACTTCCGCGACGAATACGAGGCCCACATTGCCGGACGATGCCCCGCGCACAAGTGCCAGGAGCTCGTCCGCTACGAAATCACCGACCAGTGCATCGGTTGCACGCTCTGCGCCCAGGTATGCCCCACCGACGCGATCGACGTGAACGCCTACGAGCAGCACGAAATCCGCCAGGACGATTGCATTCATTGCGGCGGCTGCTACCAGACCTGCCCGGTGAACGCGATCAAGGTGGAGTGAGACGACGAAGACTCGTTCACCGCGGCGGTCGGACTGCACCGGGCGCCGCGGACGGCCGCCGCATGGGACGGCTGCTGAATTTCAACGTCAAGACAATGAGAGAAGGCGCCGGGAGAGTCGCAACCGCCTGTCGCGGTCCTTCTCCGCGACCTTTGCGATCTCCGCGGTTCATCCGCCGTTTGATATGAAGCTGACCATCGACGACAGACAGGTTGAGGTTCCCGACGGGTCCACGGTGCTGGATGCGTGCCGGAAGCTCGGGATCGAGATTCCCACGCTCTGCTACCTGGACGGGCTCGAACCGTTCGCCTCGTGCTTCCTCTGCGTCGTGCAGGTGGAGGGCCAGGCGAACCTCGTGCCCTCCTGCGCGACCCCGGCGGCGGAGGGGATGGTCGTCCGCACCGACTCCGACGACGTCCGCACCGCCCGGCAGACCTGCCTGGAACTGCTGTTCTCCGACCACCTCGGCGACTGCATGGGCCCGTGCCACAGCATCTGCCCGGCGACGATGAACATCCCGCTGATGATCAGGCAGATCGCCGCGAACGACCTGCCCGCCGCGATCCGGACCGTCAAGGCGGACATCGCCCTGCCCGCCGTGCTCGGGCGCATCTGCCCCGCCCCCTGCGAGAAGGGCTGCCGGCGGAAGGACAAGGACCGGCCGGTCTCCATCATGCTGCTCAAACGCTACGTCGCCGACGCGGATCTCGCCGGCGGGGAGCCGTACCTGCCCGACGGGGCGCCGGAGACGGGCAAGCGGGTGGCGATCGTCGGCGCAGGCCCGGCCGGCCTGGCCGCGGCGTGGTACCTCCGGCAGCGCGGCATCGGCGCAGTGCTCTTCGACGACCACCCCGAGCCCGGCGGCATGCTCCGCTATGCCGTGGAGGAAGACGCCCTGCCCCGCGACGTGCTGGACGCCGAGATCGACCTGGTCCGCCGCCTCGGGGCCGAGTTCCGCATGGACACCCGCGTCGGGCGCGACGTGGGCCTCGACGAACTCCGCCGGGACTTCGACGCGGTGCTGATGGCCGTGGGGCAGCTCGGCGACAAGGTAGATCCCCTCGGCCTGGCGACCGCCAGGGAGAAGCTCGACGCCGACCCCAGGAAGCTCACGACCCCCACCGAGGGCGTCTTCGCAGCCGGAGACGTCATCCGCCGCAACAAGCTCACCGTCCGCGCGGTCAACGACGGCAAGATGGTCGCCGCGAGCATCGCTCAGCACCTCGCCGGCGAGGAGGTCCGCGGATACCGCCACGAGTTCACCTGCCACATCGGCAAGCTGATGGAGGGCGAAGTCCAGCGGTTCATGCCCGAGGCGACGGATCGCTCCCGCCTCGAACCGGACGCCCCCGGCGCGGGGTTCACGCGCGAACAGGCCGAGGCGGAAAGCTCCCGCTGCCTGCACTGCGACTGCCGCAAGCCGGTCGCCTGCAAGCTGCGGGCCTACGCGGACGAATACGGAATCAGCTCGACGCGGTACAAGGGCGAGCGTCGCGTCTTCGAACAGCACCGCGGGCGCCCGCAGGTGATCTACGAGCCGGGCAAGTGCATCGACTGCGGCATCTGCGTCCGCATCGCCGAGCGGGACCGGGAGCGGCTCGGGCTGACCTTCATCGGGCGGGGGTTCCAGGTCCGCGTCGGCGTCCCCTTCAACGAAGCCCTCTCCGACGCCCTGACCGAAGCGGCCGGGGAAGTCGTCAGAAGTTGCCCGACCGGCGCCCTGAGCTTCCCCGAAGGCGAGGACGCCGAGCCGGCGTGAGGCGTTCGGCAAGGCGGCGACGCGGTCGGCGGGGTCAGGCGGACACTCCGGCACGCTCGAGGCCGAATCGAGTAATCAGACCGAGCCCGACCGGCCCGCTCCTGCTACGATAGCCCCATGCAGAAGACACCCAAGGGATTCCGGCTGCACATCGGACTGTTCGGGCGGCGCAACGTCGGGAAGAGCTCGCTGCTCAATGCCATGACGCGCCAGAGCGTCTCGATCGTCTCGGAGGTGGCGGGGACCACCACCGACCCGGTGGAGAAGCCCATGGAGCTGCTGCCGATCGGCCCGGTGCTGTTCGTGGACACCGCGGGCATCGACGACGTCGGGGCGCTCGGCGAGCAGCGCGTCGCGCGGACCCGACAGGTTTTCGACCGCACGGACGTCGGCGTCATCGTCACCCCGGCCGGTCAGTGGGGGCAGTTCGAAGACGCCATTCTCGACGAGCTGGAGCCCCGCGAGATTCCCGTCATCGCCGTATTCAACAAGACCGACCTGGGCGAGCCCGACGCCGAGGTGCTCGAGCGCCTCGCGGCGCGCAAGGTCCGCGTCGTCCGCACCGTCGCCTCGGAGGGCAAGGGGATCCTGGACCTCCGCGAGGCGCTGATCCGGTCGGCGCCGGACGACTTCATCAATGCCCCGGCCATCGTGGGCGACCTCGTCGGCGCCGGCGCGTTGGCGGTGCTGGTGGTCCCCATCGACATGGAAGCGCCGAAGGGCCGGCTCATCCTCCCGCAGGTCCAGTCCATCCGCGACCTGCTCGACCACGACGCCTACTGCATGGTGGTCAAGGAGCGGGAACTCCGCGACGCCCTCGACCGCCTCAACCGCCCCCCGGCGCTGGTCGTGACCGATTCACAGGCGTTTCTGAAGGTCGCCGGCGACACGCCGCCGGAGGTTCCGATGACGAGCTTCTCGATCCTCTTCGCGCGCAACAAGGGCGACCTCCCGAGCTTCGTCCGCGGGGCGCTGGCGATCGAGCCGCTTGAGCCCGGCTCGCGCATTCTCGTGGCCGAGGCATGCTCGCACCACCCCATCGGGGAGGACATCGGGCGGGTGAAGATTCCCCGCTGGTTGCGGCAGTACGTCGGCGGGGCGCTGACGTTCGAGCACGTCCAGGGGCACGACTTCCCGTCCGACGTGTCGGACTATGACCTGATCATCCATTGCGGCGCGTGCATATGGAACCGCCGGGAGGTGCTCTCCCGCCAGCTCCGCGCCCGCAAGGCGGGGGTCCCGCTGGCGAACTACGGGCTGACGATCGCCTACACGCTGGGCATCTTCGAACGCGCCCTCCAACCGTTCCCCGCGGCGCTGGAGGTTTACCGCACCGAACGCTGAGCGCCGGGCGCCGGCGGGAGTATTCAAAACCAAATCGTCCGCTCGTGCGTCCAATGGTCGCGGACACATACTGATAAGGAGCCCCACCATGCGCATCGCCTGCACCATTGCCGTCCTGCTCGCCCTCCCGCTGGCATCCCTCGCGGCCGAAGAGGACCCCGCGGAGGTCCCCGTTCAGAAGGTCGTGCTCTACTCCTCCGGGGTCGGGTACTTCCAGCACGAGGGAACGGTCCAGGGCGACGCATCGATGAAGCTGAGCTTCAAGCCCGACCAGCTCAACGACGTGCTCAAGTCCATGGTCCTCCAGGACCTCGACGGCGGGACGGTCACGACCGTCAACTACGCCTCGCGGGCCCCGCTGACCCGGGCGCTGAAGAGCTTCGCGGTCAATCTCGCCGGCAACCCGGACATGGGCAACCTGCTCCGCCAGCTCCGCGGGGCGCCCGTGACGGTCACGGCCCCGGACCGCATCGCCGGGAAGGTCCTCAGCGTCCAGCAGCGACAGAAGAAGGTCGTCGCCGGGGGGGCCACCACGCTGATCACCGAGACGGTGCTCAACCTCTTCGCCGACGGGCAGTTCAAGACGATCCCCGTCGAGACGATCCACAACATCAAGATCGACGACCCGAAGCTCGCCAAGGAGCTCGCCAAGGCGCTGGAGCTGATCGCCGGGGCGAACAATCAGCAGCGCAAGGGGCTGGAGATCAACTTCACCGGCAAGGGCAAACGCCGCGTGCGGGTCGGGTACGTCATCGAAGCGCCGGTGTGGAAGGTCTCCTACCGCCTGGACATGCGCGACGAGGGCAACCCCCTGCTCCAGGGCTGGGCGATCGCCGAGAACACCTCCGACGCCGACTGGGACAAGGTCGAGCTGTCGCTGATCTCCGGGCGGCCGATCTCGTTCATCATGGACCTCTATACGCCGCTCTACGTCCCGCGACCGGTGGTCCGCCCCGAGCTGTACGCCTCCCTCCGCCCCCAGAAGTACGAGGAGAACCTGCTCGGGCAGGCGAAGGCTGCCGGCGACAGGCGGCGGGGCCTGCAACGCGCCGAGGAGGTCGCGCTTGCCGACAGCGCCGCGCCCCGCGAAGCCCAGGCGAGCCAGGGCAAAGCGTTGAAGATGGACATGAGCGGCGCCCGCTCCGTCGCCAGCGCCCAAGAGGCCGGCGAGATGTTCCAGTACACCATCAAGACCCCCGTGACGCTGGAGCGCCGCCGCTCGGCGATGCTCCCGATCGTCAATGACGCCGTCAAGGCCGAGGCGCTGAGCATCTACAACGCCAAGGTCCACGCCAAGCACCCCCTCCGCGGCGCGCGGTTGACCAACTCAACGGACCTGAAGCTCAAGGCCGGTCCCGTTACCGTCTACCAGGAGGGCGCCTACGCCGGGGACGCCCGGTTGCCGAACCTCGCGGCCGGGGAGGAGAACCTCCTGAGCTACGCGATGGACCTCGACGTGACGGTCGACAGCGCGCAGTCGAGCACCTCGCAGATTACCCGGGTAAAGGTCAACAAGGGCGTGGTTTACGTCACCCGCCTGTATAGCTATTCCCACACCTACACGCTCAAGAACAACGCCGGCAAGGACCGGACGGTGCTCCTCGAGCATCCCCGTCGCAACGGGCGGACGCTGATCTCCCCCGAAAAGCCCGACGAGAAGACCTCCAGCCACTACCGCTTCGAGGTCAAGATCCCCGCGAAGGACACCGGGAAGTTGACCGTCAAGGAAGAGCAGGTCACCCATCAGAGCATCGGGCTGATGGACACCAACATCGACTCGCTGCTGTGGATCCTCCGGTCCGGCGAAATCGACCGGGACGTCAAGGAGGACGTCCGGAAGGCGATCGAACTGCGTCGCAAGGTCCGGGATATCGAGGACGAGCTCAAACGCCTCCGGAAGCGGCTCGAGGAGATCACCTCCGGGCAGGATCGCATCCGCCGGAATATCTCCAGCGTGGGGCGGGATTCCTCGCTCGGTCAGCGCTACATCAAGAAGCTGGCCGACCAGGAAGACGAAATCGAGAAGATCGAAACGAAAATCAAGGACGCCCGCCGCCGCCTGAACGAAGCCAAGAGTAATCTCAGCGAGTACCTCAAAGACCTCTCGGCCTAGGCAAACAGCACACGCACCTCCGGGAGCCCGGGTCTGCGGCGTGGGGCGTCTCCCCTCGCCATGGGCCCGACGCGCACGCTCTGTGCGGGGTGCGAGACGAATTCGTGGCATAGGCGTCTCGCCCATGCGTGGCGCGGGCATCCTGCCCGCCCCCCACGGCCGAGACGGTCGTGGAACGCATGACCACGATGGCCATGCCACAATACGGACGTGCAGGCTCTGTACGGTGAACTCCTGTTTTGAGTTGACGAAACCGTATTCGAGGCTATAATTTTCCTTGCTTGGGGTCTGTCAGGCTCAGGGTCAATTCGGAGGATAGTCACGCTCGTGACCCTGGCGGCGACCCCCCCAATTTGAATGCGGAGGAGAGCCATGAACCGCTCGCGCACACTTGCTCTGATCGCAGCCGTCGGCTGCGCCCTGACCTTTTCCTCGATCGCCAACGCGCTCGCTACGGGCGAAATGCGGGACCCCGACATGCCCCCCGGCGACCCGATCCGCTGGAACGTAACCGAGGATCCCACGCTCAAGCTGGAGATCATGGTGACCAGCTCGGACCACTGGGACGACGGGGCGGTCTTCGACGGGTATACGTGGGAGTTGAGCTTCACCTACCCCGGGCTTGAGTGGGACGGGACCCAGTCGGCGTCCGCAACCAACGACCACGCCGCCAACCCGGACTACCTCCTGGCCGGGGATTCGGCGTTCAACGCCTTCGCCGGCGTCATCGGAAACACACTCACCATGGGCGACTCCGGAAACAGCTTCCACGATGTGCAGGCGCAGCCGAGCCTCGGCTTCGCGGTGCTGAGAGTCTCCGACGCGACGGCCGCCCTGGGCGGATCGCGCACGCTCACCATCACCAGCGGGCTGAGCGACCTGGCCAACCAGGAGGCCGAGACGCTCAATATCGAAAGTCTGGACGTGACCATCACCCCCGAACCGGCGACATTGACGCTGCTCGGGCTCGGCGGGGTTGCCCTGCTGCGGCGTCGGCGCCGCTGAGAACCCGCCCATCACGCTGAACTTCACGGGCCCGGCCGGGGCGGTCGGGCCCGTCGCTTGCGCTCAGCGCATCAGGCGCTCGTAGACCGCCTCGATGCGCTGCACCATCCGCCGCCAGTCGAAGCGTTCCCGGCAGAGGGTTCGACCGGCCCGCCCGAGCCGTTCCCGCCGGGCCGGGTCGCCCGCCAGCGCGCGGATCGCCGAGCGGAGCCCGTCCACGTCGCCCGGACTCAGCAGGACGCCGGTTTCGTCGCCGACCACCTCGGCCGCCCCGTCGATGTCCCAACTGACCACCGGACGAGCGGCGAGCATCGCCTGGGGCAGCGTCCGGGCGAGCCCCTCGCGCAGCGAGCAGTGAACCACCACGTCGGAGGCGTGCATCACCGTCGGAATCCGCTCCGGCGCGAGCAGGCCGGTCAGGTGCACCCTCCGGGTGAGCCCGAGGCGCTCGATGTGCCGCTCGATCCGCCCCCGCAGCGCCCCGTCGCCGACGAAGCAGAAGTGCACCCGCGGATCGTCGATCCCCCCGGCCGCTTCGAGGATGAACTCGTGGCCCTGATGCGAGCGCAGGGCCGCCGCCTTCTTCGCGA
>CAYTQL010000152.1:0-7516 GCA_964439555.1 uncultured Planctomycetaceae bacterium
ATGGCCGCTCCGTATTTCGAGGCGATGAGCGACGCCGGGCTCGAGCCGACCTTCCTGGCGACCGAGACGACCGCGGGCTTCGTCACCTTCCTCCGCGTGGCGCTGATCTCCGGGCTGGTGATCTCCGCGGCGTGGGTCTTCTATCAGATATGGCAGTTCATCGCGGCCGGGCTCTACGCCCACGAGAAGCGATACGTCTACGTCGCCGTCCCCCTCTCCAGCGGGCTGTTCATCTGCGGGGCGATCTTCTTCCTGACGGTGGTCTCGGTCCCGGCGCTGAAGTTCTTCATCTACTTCAACCGGTGGATGGGGCTGACGACCATGATCACGCTGGAGAGCCACATCAAGATGATGACCACGATGATGCTGGTCTTCGGGATCGGCTTCCAGACGCCCCTGGCGGTGCTGCTGCTGGCGAAGATGGGCGTGGTGACCCTCTCGACGCTCCACCACTACCGCCGGCACGTGGTGGTGGTGATCATCATTCTGGCGGCCGGGCTCACGCCCCCCGACCCCTTCAGCCAGTTGACCCTCGCCGTGCCGATGTACCTGCTCTACGAGATCGGCGTCGTGCTGACCTGGCTGTTCGTGACGCGCGGGGAGGAGGCATAGTCGCATCCCGCCGATCGTTCGCCTGCCGCTTGCGATCGGTGGCGCTCAGGCCTCCTCGGGCTCGGGCGGTGTGGGCCCGGCCGGGTTATGCCAGTCCTCGGCCAGGAGGATGTCGCTTTCCCCGAGAGCCTTGGCGAGTTCCTCGATGACGCGGCGGTTACGGCGGATCTCCGCTTCGAGCTGTTCGATGCGACCGGTCTCGGCCGGCGGGGCGGCGCCGGTGACGCCCGCGACGCCTTCCTCGGCCGCCTCGATGGCGTGCAGGTCGGGGCTGAGCAGTTGGGCGTATCGCTCGGCCCGGCCGCCGGGAGCGGGGGGGACCTTCCGGATCAGTGGCTCGTCGCGTCCCCTCATGTGCTCCACGACGTTCCGTGCGACTTCGAGGCTCTCGAAGGGGTACATCCGCTGTGCGCGGGTCCGCAGTTCACCGAGCGTCTGCGGGCCGCGAAGCAGCAACTCCGCGAGAATCGCCAGCTCCGGCGTGTCCAGCTCCAGCGTTTCCCGGGCGTTGTGGCGGAACTTCATCACCCGCGAGCCGGAGGTGTCCATCCAGATCACCAGCTTCTTGTCCCGCAGCGTCTCCAGCGCGCGGAGCACCTCCTGCTCGTCGCAGGTGAGCACCGGTTGACGGTTGGACTTCTGGTTGCATCCGCTGCGCAGGGCGTTGAGCCTCAGGGGGTACTGGTCCGGCGTGGTGCGGGCCTTCTCGATCAACACACCCAGCACTCGGGCTTCGATGGCGTTCAGTTCGATCACAATGGCCTCCTGAATGGACCGCGGGGCTCGCGAGGCTCGCCGGGACCGACCTGCGAAGCGATCCGGCGCGGCTTGCGTTGTTCGCTGTATTGTACGACCGCGCCGACGCCGGCCCCACCGCGATGCCGGCGCGGGAAGGGCGTCAGCGCATCGCGCCGTTCCGCCCGCGCTGGGACAGCAGGGCGACGTCTCGGAGCCCCTGTTTGCCCGTCGCGGCCATCCAGCGGTGTTCGAAGTCCTTCTCCTGGACGATCTGGGCGATCGCCGCGAGGGCGCGGAGGTGGAAGTTGCGCTCGTCCCGGGTTCCGGCGAGCACGAAGACCGCCTTCACCTCGGGCGCCTCCTCCGAGAAGGCGATGCCCTCCCGCGCCCGGGCGAGCAGCAGTTCGAACTTCCCCTCGCCGGGCACGAGGATGTGCGGGACCGCCAGCGAGGGCCCCAGCAGCGTGCTGCCCTCCTCCTCCCGGGCCCGGAGCCTCCGGGAAATCTCCCCGGCGTCCAGCGACAACCGCGGCGCGAGTTCCTCCGCGGCCGCGTCGAAGAACACCTCGGCCGGGGTGTGCTCGGCGACGTCGAGCACCGCGGCGTTCTCCACGAGCTTATCGAACCGGTCCAGTGAGACATCATCCCGCTGGTGGACGATCTGCTTGAGTTCATCTTCCAGCGATCCGCTGACAAGCTCGGCGGTCGTGAGCCGCTCGATCAGGTGCAGCAGCGCCGACTCCTGGGACGCCCGCCGGCGTCCGTAGAACCAGAAGGTCAGGAAGCCAAGCAAAACCAGCCCCGCGCTGATCAGGTACGCTTCGACGCCCATCTCGAAGAGGACGAACCCCAGCCCCAGGATGCCCGCGATCTGCAACCACGGGTACACCGGCGCGCGGAACGCCGGGCGATAGTTCTGGAGCCCGCTTTCCCGCAGGACGATCACGGACAGGCAGGAGAGGATGTAGGTCAGCAGCAGTACGGTCGAGGCGGCTTCCACCAGCACATCGACCTTGAGCAGCAGGCTCAGCAGGACCACCACGCCGGTGACGATGACCGCCACGTGCGGGGTCTCGAACCGCGCGTTGACCCGCGCCAGCGGCGAGGGGAGCAGCCGGTCGCGGCTCAGCGCCAGCAGGTATCGCGAGGCGGCCATGATCCCGGCGTTCGCGGTCGAGATGAACGCCAGCACCGCCCCGATCGTCATCGCCACGAAGCCGAAGGGCCCGAGGATCGCCCGTCCGCCGTCGGAGATCGGCGTCAGCGAGCCATTCAGCTCTTCGCTCTCGACGACTCCGCTGGTCACCAGCACCACGAAGGTGTAGCAGAGCGTCACCGCCACCAGCGAGAGGACCAGCCCCAGCGGGATCGTCCGCCCGGGGTTGCGGACCTCCTCGGCGACGCTCGCGACCTTCAGCAGCCCGCCGTAGGAGACGAAGACGAACCCCGCGGCCGTGAAGATCGACGCCACGCCGTGGGGGGCGAAGGGGATCAGCAATTCCGAGCGGACCTGCGGCATGCCGACGATGACGTACATCGCCAGCAGTCCGAACAGCCCGGCCACCAGGGCGACCAGCACGCGGGCCGCCTCCTTGACCCCCACCAGGTTCAGCGCCACGAAGAGGACCACCAGCAGCGCCCCGGCCGCGAGCCCGTGGAGGTGCACGATCATCGTCGCGAAGGTTGCCATCCCGACGATCGCAAAGGCGCTTTTGAGCGAGAGGGCGAACCAGCTCAGGATGCCCGCGACGGTTCCCACGCCGGGCCCGAATCCGCGGGCGATGAAGAAGTAGTCTCCCCCCGCGCGGGGCATGGCGGTGGTCAGCTCGGCGATGCTCAGCGCCCCGGTCGTGGCGAGAACGCCCGCCAGCAGGTAGGACCAGATCACCCCGGGCCCGGCCTGGGCGTGGGCCATCCCGGGGAGTATGAACAAGCCCGAGCTGATCATCGCTCCGGAGGCGATGGCGAATACGTGCAGCGTGCTCAAGCCCTTACGCAGATGTCGCTCTTCAGTCATGGCGGGTCCTTCGCGCCGTGAAAACGGAAACCGGAACGTGCGGGTCATCATAGAGCCCCCGGTCCCGCCGCCGCCACGGCGAAGCCCGCGCCGCCCTGCGTCCTTCGACTCGTCTTTGGCTCGCTCAGGACGCCCTGAGCGATGTCGCCGGGCGGCTGGGATGCGCCGTCCGGGGCTGGTGCAGTCTCAGCGATGCCAGGGAAAGGAGATCCTATGGTGGCGTGGTTCGGGCGCGAATTCGCCGTCTCCGCCGCCGTGCGAGCTACCCCCGTTTTCCGGACCGGGGCGCTGCTCCTCGCCGGCGGTGAGCCCGGCGGGCGGGCGAGGTGTGCCGCTACTTCCAGGGCCTCCGCGGCGAGCCCGATATGATGTGGCAGGAATCCGATGCTTCGCAGAACGATCATCCTGGCGGCGCTGCTTGCCTGCGGGTGCGGAGACTACCTCGGCGACGGGCGGGGGAATGCGGTGTCGTTGCGGGTCTACGAGCGCGTGCTGATCGGTTCGGTCGCCCCCGAAGGGGCGGACAGCGGCGAGGCGGATCGGCTCCGCGGACACCTTGCCGCGGCGATCCGGCGTGAGCGGCGCTGGGAGCTGTGCGACGAGCGCGCGCTGCGGACCGTCGCCTTGCAGATCACGCTGATCCGCGGGGGCGACGCGCCGGTCGTGAAGGTCCGCGTGGTCAACTCCCGCTCGCAGAAGCCCCTCGGCGTGGCGACCGTCGAGGCCGGGCCGGCGCCACGAGGGAAAACGCGGCGCAGCCCGTATCCCGACCTGGCGAAGCGGATCGTGCGCCTCCTGGTCGACGCGGGCAACATGTCCCCCCTGTGGGAGTCCGGGGAGATGGGCTGCGGGTGCTGAGGGGGCGTCCTTTCGACTCGCCTTCGGCTCGGTCAGGCCGCTTCCGGCGCTCAGCGTCGAAGCTGCGCTGAGCGTTCCGCTGGGGACGGACGGTGCTCGGCGCGGCTCTTCCGGCGTAAAGGCAGAGGCGCAGAATCTTAATATCCACCGCCTATGGTCGCGCCGCGGTCGCCGTATAGAATGCGCCCGACAGGAGTTACACTATGGCATACCACATCGAAAAAGAGGAAACCGTCGAGCAGGCGTTCCGCCGGATCGCCCTGGAGCAGCTCAACAAGGGGATCGAGGAACTCCGCAGCGACATGCCCCGCGACAAGGCGGTCCACCAGGTCCGCAAGCGCTTCAAGAAGATCCGCGGGCTGCTGAGACTGGTCCGTGAGAGCTTCGGGAACTACAAGCGGGAGAACGTCTGCTTCCGCGACCTCGGCCGGCGGTTATCGGACGTGCGCGACGCCGACGCGATGGTCGAGACCTTCGAGGCCCTTCGCGAGCGGTACCGCGACGAACTGGACACCGACCGGCTGCGCAGGCTCTCCCATCGCCTCCGCAACCGCGCCCGGACCACCGACGAGCAGCAGGACGAGCTTTCCGCTCGCGTCGAGGCGCTCATCGAGGACCTGCTCAAGGCCCGGAAACGCCTGGAGGTCTGGAGCCTCGAGGACGACGGCTTCCGGGCCGTGGCGGCGGGGTTCGAGAAGACCTACGCCCGCGGGCGCAAGGCGATGAAACGGGCCTACGACGAACCGACCGACGAGAACTTCCACGAGTGGCGCAAGCGCGCGAAGTATCACTGGTACCACACGCGGCTGCTTCGGAACGTCTGGCCGGAGATGATGAAGACGCGGCGCAAGGAGGTCCACGAACTCACCCGCCTGCTCGGGGACGATCACGACCTGGCGGTCTTCCGGGCCCACCTTGCCGAACACGCCGAGGACTACGGCGATCCGCAGGTCGTCGGGGTCATGCTCGGGCTCATCGACCGCCGCCGCGCCGAGCTGCACGCCCAGGCCGAGCCGGAGGGCAAGCGCATCTTCGCCGAGAAGCCCTCCGCCCTGGCCAGGCGGTTCCGGGCGTACTGGGAAAGCTGGCACGCGAACGGCAAGCCGTTACCCGCCGCAGGCGGCGTCCGGCGGTAGGTCCCCGCCCCGTGCGGTGAAACCTTGAAACCAAGCCGGAGCGATCAGCGACATCGCGACATCGCGACCGGCGACTGGCGACGAGGGGGTTCGTTCGGTGCGGGGTCTTCGGGCGTAAACGTGGTTGGTGCTTTCCCGTTGGTGCTTGGTTATTGGCGGAATCGTGGTTGGTGCTCGCCCTGCGGGCTGCGCTCCGAACCACGGCGCCCGGCGGTACTTCCCGCCCCGATCAGGTGAAACCTTGCCCCGTCGCTGTCTATACATCCACGTAAGCGGTTGACCCCCGGGACCTACGACCCGCAGGGGAGAAATTCCTCTCTTCCGCGGCTCGCGTCAGCGTCTCCAGAAGCACCGGCTTCGTCCGCCCTTGTCGTGCGCAGTGGTCCATTCTTCGGCGAGGGCGTGGAGGGCTTCCTGAAAGCTCGGGTGCGCGTGGATCGTCCGCCAGATCTCCTCAAGCCCCAGCCCGTAGCGCATCGCCAGGGCGATCTCGTGGATCATGTCCGTCCCGCGCGGGCCCGCCCAGATCGCGCCGTAGAGCTGTCCGGTCTGTTCGTCGGCGACGACCTTCACCCGTCCGAGGTCCAGCCCGTAGAGCGTCGCGGTTCCGCTGTCGGAGTAGCAGTAGCGCCCTACGTGGACGCGGGCGCCGTAGCGCCGGCGCGCTTCGGACTCGGTGAGCCCCACGGCCGCGATCTCCGGGTGCGTGTAGGCGGCGAAGGGCACCACGGTGCGGTCGTCGCGCAGGTCGCGCCCGGCGATCTGTTCGCCCGCGACGGCGCCCATCCGCTCGGCGAGGTGGGCGTACTGGCGCTTCTCGGCGCAATCGCCGACGGCGTAGACGCCCTCGACGTTCGTCCGGCAGCAGGCATCGACGGGAATGATCCCGTCTTCCACGTCCACCCCGGCGGCCTCGAGGCCGAGATCCTCCACGTTCGCGCGCCGACCCAGTGCAAGCAGGACCCGGTCGGCGTCGAAGGTCCGGGCGTTGTCGAGGCGGACCTTCACCCGGTCGCCGGATTCGGTGACGTCCTCCATCCCGACGCCCAGGAGCATCTCCACGCCGCGCCGGTCCATGAGGTCCTGGACGGTGGAGCAGGCCTCGGCGTCCATCTGGGAGAGGCAGCGTTCGACTTTCTCCACGAGCACGACCTTCGCGCCCATTTCGGCGAAGAAAGTGCTGAACTCGCAACCGATGGGCCCGGCGCCCACGACCACCACCGAGCCGGGCAATTCGGTCATGGCGACCGCGTCGTCGGAGGTCATCACCTGCGGGAGGTCCGGGATGGAGCTCGGGCGCCTCGGGCGTGCGCCGGTGGCGATGACGATGTGCTTCGCGGGCAGCTCCCGGTCGCCGGCGTCGGTTTCGACGAGGACCGTCCGGGGGTCCTTCAACCGCCCCTGACCGGCGAGGCGCTCGAGATTGTCGATCCCGTCGAGCTTCTGCTCGGTCGTCTCGCGGAGTTTGCGGACGATTCCGTGGACGCGGCGCATCACCCGCGGCCCGTCCAGTCCGGGGTCGCAGCCGTCCACGGCCAAATCGTGCGGGTTGCGCATGGACCAGAAGGCTTCGCTGCTCGCGAGCATCGCCTTGGTGGGCATGCACCCGCGGTTGAGGCAGGCGCCCCCGACCTCGGCGCGTTCCACGAGGCAGACGCGCAGCCCGTGGCGGGCGGCCTGCTGGGCCGCGGCGCTGCCGCCGGGCCCGCCCCCGATGCATACGACGTCGTAGGGTTCGGAACTCATGAGGCCTCCGGGCTTTGCGCTAGGCGCCGTCCTCGATCGGGCAGCCGACCGCCTTGCAGGCGGCCATGGAGCCGAGGTTGCCCGAGACGGCGTCGAACCCGTGCTTTTTGAGCACGGCCGCGGCGATCATCGCGCGCCGTCCCGACCCGCAGTAGGTGACGATCGGCCTGTTGCGGTCGAGTTCGTCCAGGCGCATCGGCAGATGCCCGAGGTAGATGTGCTGCGAGCCGACGACGTGGGCGGACTCGTACTCGTCCTTTTTGCGGACGTCGAGCAGCGTCGCCTGCTCGTCGCCGCTAATTCGTTCCTTGACCTTCTCGGCGTGCAGCGTGGGGACGGCGCCGAAGGGACGCCCCGAGGTCTCCCAGGCTCCCAGCCCGCCGGCGAGGAAGCCGAAGACCTCGTCGTA
>CAYTQL010000153.1:0-7513 GCA_964439555.1 uncultured Planctomycetaceae bacterium
GTCGATGGTGCATCTGACGGAGAAGCCGGTCGATCTGGCGGTGCGGGACCGGCGCGACGCCGACGTCGACACCCTCCAGACCCTCGCCGGAAAGCTCGACGCGCTCGATGCGAACCTGGACGCCGGGGTGGTCAACTCCGCCCTTCAGCTCCAGTCCTCCGGCGGATACCGCTTCGACTTCCGCCCGGTCACCGTGGCGGATACCTCGACCCTCACCGGCGCGAAGCCCTCGGTGAGCATCGGCGGCATCTACGACGAAACGTGCAACGACGAGCTGACCTTCACCGTCGAGGGCAACGGCGAGGTGGGCATCGCCTCGAACCTCAAGCTCCGCGTCACCAACGGCGCCGGCGAGACGCTCAAGCTGATCAACGTCGGGCAGGGCTATGCCGCCGGGGACCCCTTCGACGTGGGTAACGGGCTGACCTTCGCCCTCTCGACCGGCGAACTGAACGATGCCGAGAGCTTCACCGTCGAGGCGATTGCCGAGACCGACACCTCCGGGGCCCTCGCGGCCGCGGGGGTCAACACCCTCTTCGTGGGCGCTTCGGCCGGAACATTCCGCGTGCACCCGGAGCGGCTGGATTCTCCGGGGTCCGTGGCGACCTCCATCGGGCTGGACACCAACGACAACGCCAACGCCGCCCGCATGGCCGCCTTGGCCGAGCAGGGCCTCACAGACCTCGGCAACCTGACCGCGGGCGACTATTTCCGCCAGTTGACCACGGATGTCGGGCAGGACGTGATCGTCCGTGAGTCCCGCAAGAAGGGCATCGAGGCGGTCCGCCAGCAACTGATGAACCAGCGGGACGAGGCGTCCGGGGTGGACCTGAACACCGAGGCGGCGCGGTTGATGGTCTACGAGCAGATGTTCAACGCCATGGCCAAGTTCTTCAGCGTCCAGGACGAATCGCTCGGGACGCTGATGCAACTGGTGGGCTGATTGCGAGGTATCCATGAGCGGCTGGGGCTCGATCTACAACAACACGCAGGCGTCGCTGAGAAGCCAGCTCCAGAACCTGGTGCGCCTCCAGGAGCAGGTGGCCACCGGCTCGCGAATCCTGCGCCCCTCGGACGACCCGGGCGACGCCTACCGCGTCCTCCAGCTTCGCGACGAAATCTCCTCCCTGGAGACCTACAAGGACAACCTCGCCAGCGTCTCGCTGAACTACAAGGAAGCCTCCAACGCCCTGGAGGAAACCTCCGACGCGCTGGCCCGCGTCAGCACGCTGATTACCCAGGCCGCCAACGGCACCTACGACCAGGACAACCGCAACGCCATCGCCGACGAAGTGGACGCCCTGCTCGAGCAGACCCTCTCGCTGGCGAACTACAAGAGCCTCGGACGCTACATCTTCGGCGGCGCCAGTGTCGGGACCGCCCCCTATACCGCCGCCCGCGAGAACGGGCAGATCATCTCGGTTTCCTACGCCGGAAGCGACCAGGAACTGCCCATCCCCGTCGCCCCGGGCGTCGAGTATTCCGGCGTGCTGGTCGGCGAGAAGCTCTTCACCGGCGATTCCCGCCGGGCGCCGGAGTTCCACGGCGACACCGGCCTGGTCGCGGGGAGCGGAACCTCCACCGTCCGCGGGGACGTCTGGTTGAGCCTCGAGCACCTCAACACCACCTTCGACGACGGCGGGGCGGGCAGCGGCATCGCCGCGGGAACCAGCTCCGCCGACGCCGACACGATCCTCGGGAACCACCAGGTGTTCCTCGACGCCGACAACCAGCGCATCCGCCTCGACGACGGCGCCTGGACCGACTACGACGGGACCGAGACCGACCTGGCGCTGACCAACGTCGCCGGCGACCGCCTCCACGTGGACCTGACCGACCCGGGCATGGGCGCCCTGGCGGGGACGGTGACCGTCAACGTCCAGGCGACCGCACGGGCGAGCATCGACGACGGGCTCTCCACCACCGACATCACCACCTTCGCAGACAACGTCGCCGTCGCCGACGCCGCCAGCGGACGCGTGCTCTACCTCGATACCACCGACCTCCAACGCACCGGGACCGAGCCGATCCGCGTGCCCGGGACCTACAACCTCTTCGAGACCCTCATCGAAGTCCGCGACCTGATGCGCAACACCCGCCAACTCGACCCCGAAGAGCAGACCAACCGCCTCCTGGCGACGCTGGACTCGGTCGAGGAGGTCTCCGGGGGCATCCGTCACAAGCTCACCTCCGTCGGCGGGCGCCTCGGCGCCATGACCACGCTGGAGGGCACGCTGGAGAACATCCAGGCCAACGCCGAGGATGAAGCCACCGACATCGAAAGCGCCGACATCGCCGAACTCTCGGCCAATATCGCCCGGACCCAGACCCTCTACCAGATGACCCTCGCCACGGCCTCGAAGATCCTCAACCTCTCGCTCGTCGATTACCTGCGGTAAGCCCCCCGGGGGGAACGCTCAACTGCATGAAGCGGACAGGGCGGAAACTCCGCGCCGACGGATTTCCGACGCCCTTCGAGGTCGCCCAGGGCGACCTGAGCGAGCCCAAGGCGAGTCGAAGGACGCTCGGGCGCCTTGCGACCCGCCCGCTTTCCGAATCGTCCCCCGCGGCGTCACCGCGTTCTTCCCCGGCCGGTTTGGCGCGCCTGTGTGAAATCTTGACGTTTGCCCGCCGGCGCCGGGAATGCGGGAGGGTGCATTACAGATATAAAAGCTGTAAGGAAATGAACTTACGCTTGATTGGCCCTTCCGTTCGGCTTCTGGCACGGGCTTTGCTCCATAGTGCGGTGGATTGCCCCCGACGGGGCGTGACGGAAGGGAACCGATGAACGCAACCACGCAGCAGATGAGCACATATCACCGGGCGATGGAACGCCTGGACGACGGGCGGCTGGATGAGGCGCTGGAACTGCTCCGCGAGCACCTGCTCCGCGAGCCCGGCGACGCCGAGGCCCTCAACGACGCCGGGGTGATCCTTTACCGGCTCGGGGCCTTCGACGAGGCGATTTCCCATCTCCGCCGCGCCCTCGACCGGGCGCCGGAGGAGGACGCCGACCAGGTTGCGGTCAACCTCGCCGACGCCCTGCTCGGCGCCGGGCGCCCGCGGGAGGTGGTCGAACTGGCCGAGAACCATCCCCTCGAGCCAGAGTGTTCTGCCGCCCTGCTGAACCGGGCCGCTTCGGCGCTGCTGCATGAGAACGACTTCGCGGCCGCCTACGACGTACTGATGCGGTCGTTGCGGGTGATGCCCCAGCAGCCCCCGCTGCTGGGACTGCTCCAGCAGGTCCGGGGAATTCAGCCGATGGAGGCGGAGTCCAGCGACCCGGCCGAGCAGATGCTCAGGGGCGCCGAGACGCTCTGCGCCGACGGCGACTGGTCCGCGGCCGCCGGGCTCTACCAGGGCCTGCTGCGGCGCTATCCCCACCGCAAGCGAATCCGGGCGAAGGTCGCCGAGGGGCTCTGCCGCGCCCAGCAGCGGGACGAAGCCGCCCTGGCGCTGTGCCGGCGGATCAACGAGCTCGAACCGAACGTCGAGACGCTGCTGCTCGAGGCCCGCATCCACCAGGCCCACGACCGCATGGACCGCGCCGTCGAGCTGCTCGAATGCGCCAAGCGGCTGATCCGGGAGACCGCCTGAGGTGACCTCCGGCGCCGACGACTACCGCTACACCGTGCTCAAGGAGCTCGGCGACTGTCACGCCGGGATGGGCCGGACCGCCGAGGCCCTCGACTGCTACGCCCAGGCCATCGACGTCCGTCCCGACGCGCCCGAGCCGTGGCTGGGCATCGGGACCGCCAGCGTACAGATCGGCGACTTGCCCCGCGCCCGCACCGCCTTCGCCCGCGCGCTGGAGCTTTCGCCCCGCTCGGCCGAGGCGCTGTCGGGCTTGGCGATGGTCCACCAGCAGATGGAGGACTACCCCAACGCCCTGGACTACTACCTCCGCTGCATGGAGCGGGACCCCGAAAACCTCGTGGCGCTGCTGGGGCTCTTCCAGACCTCCGTTCAGATGGGCACCTTCGCGAAGGTGATCCACTACCTCGAACTGTACCTCGACAAGCATCCCGGCGACACCTCGGTGCTGTTCTGCCTCGCCACGCTCTACGCCCGCGACGGGCGCCTGGGCGACGCGCGCGAGGCGCTGCGCTCGGTCCTGGCGCTCGAGCCGGAGAAGACCGAGGCGGCCGAGCTGCTCGAACGCATCGACCGTCACCGCACCGCGCACAGCGCAGGAGCATACGCCTCATGACCACCGAGACCCTTCCGGAAACCCCCGCGACCGGGCAGGAGCCCGTGCTGATGGCCCTGGAGCAGATGCTCACACGCCAGTTGACCTTCGCCCGCGACGGCGATGTGGCCGGCGTCGAGGAGCTCTGCCCGCAGGTCCGCGGGCTGCTGATCCAGGCGGGGCGCTTTCCCGCCCCCGAGACGCCCGAATGCGAGGCGCGGATCGAGCGCATCGGCGAGCTGCACAAGGAACTGGAACTGACGCTCGCCACCCTCAAGAGCGACCTGGTCGAGAAGCTCAAGCGCCTCAAGAACGGCAAGAAGACCGTCCGCGCCTACGGAGAACACGCCTGAGACAGACGCCCGTCGCGTCCGCCCGGTCACTGAGGCTGTCGCGCGGGGATGCGGACCCAGGCGGCGACGTGCCCGCGGACGATGCCGATGCGGAGCACCTCCCGTCCGTCGACGTCCTCGAGGATCATCCCCAGGTCGTCCAGGTCGTCCACGTACCGTCGGCCGACCTGGAAGAGGATGTCCTTGAGCTTCACCCCGATGCGGTCCGCCGGGCTGTCCCGCTCCACGCCGACCACCAGCAACCCGCGGTCGGTGGGCAGGCGGAGATTGCGCGCCAGCTTCCCGGTGATCGGGCGGAGCGTGAGCCCCAGCAGCGACTCGGCCAGCTTCCTGCCGTCCGGCTTGGGCTTGGCGGCAATCTTCACCGTCACGTCCACCGGCGCCCCGTCGCGGCGGCACTGCAGGGCGACCTTCGCGCCCGCCTTGACCGCGAGCATCGCGCAGGTGAAGTCGGGAATCTGCCGCAGCGGCTTGCCGTTCAGGGCGACCAGGCGGTCCCCGACCTTCAACCGTCCGGCCGCGGGGGTCCCCTCGCGGACCAGCGCCACCCGCAGCTCCGGGCCCTCGTCGGTGTTCCGCTGGAGCACGCGGGCGCCGAAGATCACGCGGTTGAGGCTCTCGAAGTCCAGGAGCATCGGCAGTTCCTCGCCGAGGGCGTCGACGGGGATCGCAAAGCCGATGTTCTGGGCGTCGGCGCGGATGGCGGTGTTGATCCCGATCAGATCGCCCTTGATGTTCAGCAGCGGTCCGCCGCTGTTGCCCGGGTTCAGCGGGGCGTTGGTCTGGATGAGCCCCTCGTAGACCACGTCACGCCCGAACTCCAGCGTGCGGTTGACCTGGCTGATCACGCCGGTTGAGAGGCTGGAGGCGTAGCCCATCGGGTTGCCGATGGCGATGACCGGTTCGCCGATCATCAGGTCGTCGCTGCGTCCGAGCGGCAGGTGGGGCAGCGGTTCGCCCTCGGGCGGGTCCACCTTCACCACGGCCAGGTCGTGGGCCGGATCGGCGCTGATGACCTTCGCGGGCAGCGCCGCGGCCTCGCCGCCGTCGGCGGCGTCGAGCCTGACGGTGATCCGGCTGGCGCGGCGGACGACGTGCGCGTTGGTGACCACGTACCCGTCGGGATGGATGATGACGCCGCTGCCGAGGCTCTGGACCGTTCGCCGCCGGCGCAGGGGCGAGGGGAAGATCTCCTCGAACGGGTCCGCGCCGCCGAGCCCCCACCGGGTCGTGACCACGCGCTGGGTGGAGATGTTCACCACCGCCGGGCGCGCGGCGCGGTACGCCAGGACGACCGGCGTGACCCGGGGGTTGGATGGATCGAGCCTCGGTTTGCCCTCCGCGCTCGGGCGGGTGGACTGCCCCGCCGCCCCGGCCGCCGCGGCCAGGACGCACACCAGAATGATCGCACTGCGTCGCATGCAGACCTCCCGTCTCGCGAGCGGTTCGGCTGGTCTCCCCGCTGACGCCTTCACCGCCGGAGCATCCATTTAAGCTCGAAGCCCCCCCGGCGCGTCAACCCGACAACACGTCCCGGTTTTCCCGGGGACGGACGCTTGCCTCCGTCCCCGAGGCGCGTCATAATAATCGAGTCAACTCACCCGTACTCCAGAGGGTCACCATGGCGACGGCGGGCAATGTGGCGCCTGATCGACTGGCTCAGCTTGAAGAGCAGCTTTCCGGGATGCTCCGCGCCGCGTCCGAGGAGGTCGAGCACGTCGAGTGCTTCGACGACGAGCAGCGCTCCGAGATGTACACGATCCTCCGCGCCCTCCGCGCCGATACCGAGCTGGACCGCGCCCTGGTCGACCTCGTCGCCCGCCAGTGGGCCCCGGGACGCGCCCATGCTTGAGCACGCCCTCCTCCGCGAACGCTTCGAGCAGATCCTGGCGGCCGAACGTCAGGCCGAGGACGGGTACGCCCGACTGCTCGGGGAAGTCTCCGACGACGGGCTCCGCCGCCAGGTCGAGCAGCTCTGCCGCAACAAGCAACGCCACGTCCGCCTGGCCGAGCGGCTGCTGGAACTCGTGGAGTAGCGGGCGGACGCTCCCCCCGGCGTCCGCGGGGTATTTACCCTTCATCCCACAAAGTCGCCAGTCCGCGCCTCGACGGAATGCGTTAAAGGACGAGACGGCCCGGCAGTTCGTTACGGAGACGTCCATGTCCTCGACGCGTCGTGAATTCCTCAAACGCAGTCTCGCCTCGGCGTCGGCCGTCGCTTTTCCGGCGATCGTCCCCGCAACCGCGCTCGGCGGCGGGGGGCGTCCGGCGCCGTCCGAGCGGATCGTCATGGGGACGATCGGCGCCGGGGGGCGCGGCTCGTACGTGATGTCCGGGTTCATGAAGTACCCGCGGGTGCAGATGGTCGCGATCTGCGACGTCTTCCGAAGCCGCCGCGAAGGGCGGCCCGGACTCGAGCCCTACGCCGACTTCCGTGAACTGCTCGCCCGGGACGACATCGAGGCGGTGGTCATCGGCACGCCGGACCACTGGCACGCGATTCCCGCCGTCGAGGCGTGCAAGCGGGGCATCGACGTCTACTGCGAGAAGCCCCTGTCGCTGACGATCGCGGAGGGCCGGGCGATGGTCGATGCGGCCCGGCGATACAACCGCGTTTTCTCCTGCGGGTCCCAGCGGGTCCGCGGGGACTACGGGCGCCTCGCCGACATCGTCGCCTCCGGGGCCATCGGGAAGGTCACCGAGGCCCACTGCGGGGTCGGAGGCCCGTCGCGCCCGTGCGGCCTGTCCGGCAAGCCGGTTCCCGAAGGACTCGACTGGGACATGTGGCTGGGCCCCGCGCCGTACCAGCCCTACCACCCCTTCCGCTGCGCCAGGGCCTACGGGCTGCGGGGCAAGGGCTGGCGGACCTGGCGGGACTACTCCGGCGGAATGATGACCGACTGGGGCGGGCACATCTTCGGCGCGGCGATGTACGCCCTGCAACTCGACCACACCGGTCCGGTGGAGATTC
>CAYTQL010000154.1:0-7463 GCA_964439555.1 uncultured Planctomycetaceae bacterium
GCGAGGTCCGCCCGGTAGGCCAGCATCACCGGGTGCACGTCGTGCGGGAGCCCGAAAATCTTCCCGCGGTTGCGGTACATGTCCAGCCGGGCCGAGACGATCCGGTCGATCAGCCCGGACTCCTCCAGGTAGCCCTTCAGGTCGATGAAGCCCACCTGCTCCAGGGGCCCGCGGAAGAAGGTGCCCGAGTAGCTGTTCTCGATCTCCACCACGTCGGGGACGTCCGCGTTGGCCCACAGCGAAGCGCGCAGCCGCTGGCGGATCGCGGTGTTCTTGACGATCTGCACCTCCACGTCCACGCCCTCGCGTTTGGCCTCGAAACTCGGGGCCGCCTTGAGGTACGCATCGTAGTGCGGGCGCGGGAAGGTCCACATCCGCAGGTTGCCCCGCTCGCGGCGGACCGGGTGCAGCGCGAGCCACGCCGCCGCCACGACGGTCATCACCAGGATCAGCAGCGGCGCAGCGCCGAAGGGAAACCAACCGGTCAGGCGTTCGAGGAAACGCACGATGGGGCGGCGGGCGTCGGACATGCCGGTGAATGTAGAGCCCCCGGTCGGACGAATCAACGTCCTTGGAGGCTGGCACAGCGGCGGAATCCGGAGTAAGAATGGCATTCCGGTGCAGGCGCCTGCGGGACCGACCCCCGCCGGCCGCGCCCGTTTCGTCATCCGGATTTCGCACTTCGATCTCCCGTGAGGCCGCTATGGCAGACTTCTCCGTGAAAGACTTCGGCGCCGTCGGGGACGGCGAGACCCTCGAGACCCGCGCCCTCCAGCAGGCGATCGACGCCGCTGGCGCCGCCGGCGGCGGGCGGGCGGTGGTCCCCGCCCCGCTGACGCTTCGCATCGGCTCGGTCGAGCTGCGCTCCAACGTGGAGCTCCACGTCGAGCGGGGCGCCCGCCTCCTTGCCTCCGGCGACGCCGCGGACTTCGAGCGACCCGCCTTCCCCCTCGCCGACACCGAACAGCGCCGCGGCTGCGCCGTCATCGTCTGCGACGGCGGCGAGAACATCGCCGTCACCGGCGGCGGGGTGATCTGCGGAAACGGCAAGGCCTTCGCCGTCGAGAAGCTCCGGTACCACTACAAGATGGATCGCTTCCGCCCGCAGCTCTTCCGC
This sequence comes from uncultured Planctomycetaceae bacterium, assembly GCA_964439555.1. Lineage (GTDB taxonomy): Bacteria > Planctomycetota > Phycisphaerae > SM23-33 > SM23-33 > CAYTQL01. Next base: position 1,118 of record CAYTQL010000154.1, read on the forward strand.
CTGACCGACGTGCGGAACCTGACCTTCCACGACGTGACCATCGAGGACTCCGCCAACTGGGCGATGAACCTCACCGGCTGCGAGGACGTGCTCATCAGCGGCATCCGCATCCTCAACGACCTGGCGCTGCCCAACTGCGACGGGATCGACCCGGACCACTGCCGCAACGTCCGCATCTCCGATTGCTACATCGAATCCGGCGACGACTGCATCGTCATCAAGAACCGCGCCGAGCATCCCGACGGCGGACCGAGCGAGAACATCACCATCACCAACTGCGTGCTGTGCAGCACTTCCACGGCCCTGAAAATCGGCACCGAGAGCATCGACGATTTCCGCAACATCACGATGAGCAACTGCGTGATCCGCTCCTCGAACCGCGGGCTGAGCATCCAGCTTCGGGACCACGGGAACGTCGAGAACGTGCTCTTCTCCGACATCGTCATCGAGACGCGGCACTTCGCCCCCAACTGGTGGGGGCGGGCCGAGCCGATCTACTGCACCGCCATCCGTCGCGCCGAAGGCACGAAGCTGGGGCGCGTCCGCAACGTCCGCTTCCGCAACATCCTCTGCCGCTCGGAAAACGGGGCCTTTCTCGTCGGCAGCGACGACTCGCCGCTGGAGAACGTGCTCCTCGAGGGCGTGCGGATCGAGATCGACAAGGAGTCCAAGTGGCCGGGCGGCGTGCAGGACCGCCGTCCGTGCATGTCCCCGGACACCGACTTCGGCATCGACCCGGACAAGGACGCCGGACTCGTCGAGCACCCCACCGCGGGCGTTTACGCCGAGCACGCGGGCAACGTCACGCTCCGCAACGTCGAGGTCGCCTGGGGCGGGAAGGTCCAGGACTACTGGGGTCACGCCCTGGAAGCCCATCACTGTCCGGACCTCGCGCTCGACGGGTTCCAAGGCCGGGCCGGGCGTGAGGGACTCAAGGCCCGGAGGATCGAGCCCTGACGGCGGAAGGCGCCCGACACGACATGCGGTAGAATCGCGTGCATTGCCCTCGGGCATCGCGGCGCGGGTCGCAACCCGCCGGCGACAGGCGACCACCGGCCGCGTCCTGTCGAGTCGCACTCCGCTCTCCTGCGCCCTGTGCCCTCCCGCAGCTTCTCTTTTCCGCCGGCGTCCGAATCGGCATAATGGGTGCATGGATTCCAAGCAACGGCTGCGAACGGAGTTGCGCCGGGAACTGGCGGTCATGCCGGAAGAGGCGGCCGCGGCGCTGTCCGGGGTGGTCTGCGAGCGGATTGTCTCGCTTCCGGAGTTCGATCATGCCGATACGGTGATGGTGTACTGCCCCATCCGCGGCGAGGTGGACGTGGCGAACGTCGCCGCGCACGCCCGGGGCGAGGGCAAGCGCGTGGTCGCGCCGCGCGTGGCGGATGCGACGATGAAGCGCATGGTCGCCGTCGCCTGCGAGGTGCTCGATGAGTCGCTCCCGGTCGGGGCCTACGGCATCCGCGAGCCGGACGGCGAGGAAGTGCCCCCCGAGCGGATCGACCTGGTGCTCGTGCCCGCTTTGGCGTTCGACCTCCACGGCAACCGGCTCGGTCGCGGGGGCGGGTACTACGACCGCTTCCTGGCCGCCCCGACGATGCGGGCGACGCTGTGCGGGACCGCCTTCGACGCCCAGGTCCGCGACCTCGTGCCCACCGGGGAGTTCGACCAGCCCGTGCACATGCTGGCGACCGACAAGCGGCTGCTGCGATTCGACGCCGACAACGGGAGAAGCCCATGAGCCCGCGACGCAGAAAACGCAATCGTCCCCTCCGCGTGCTGCTGGTCCTGGCGATCCTCGCCGGCGGCGCGTGGGCCGGGTATGAGTACTGGTGGAAGGACGACCCGGCCGAGGCCGACGACGACGTCCCGGGCGCCCCGGAGCCGCTCCACATGCGCACGCCGGATCTGAAGGGCGACGGAACGGGGACCGTCGCCAACGCGCCCACGACCCGCCCGAACTCCGGGCTCAGCGCCGTCGAAGCGAAAAAGGCGATGCAACGCGGAATCGAGATGATCAAGAAGGGCGAGTTGATCGAAGCCCGAACGGCGCTGTCCGCCGCCTACTTCTCCGACCACCTCACCCCGGCCGAAGCGCAGTCCGTCCGCGGGCATCTCGCGGGCCTGGCGGACCTGACGATTTTCTCGGCGAAGGTCTACCCCGACGATCCCTACGCCTTCCGCTACACCGTCGAGCCGAACGACATGCTCATCAAGCTCGACCGCAAGCTCCGCCTCCAGACGCCCGTGCAGTTGATCATGCGGATCAACAACATCCGCAACGCCGACTACGTCCGGGCCGGGCGGACCCTCAAGCTCATCCGCGGGCAGGTGCACGCCCTGGTGGACAAGTCCGAGCGGACCATGGACCTCTACCTCAAGCGCGGGGACCTGCCGATCACCTTCGTCGCCCGCGTACCGGTGGGCGTCGGCAAGGCGATGCACGAGACGCCCAGCGGACGCTGGCGGGTCAAGCTCGGCGGGAAGATCCCGGCCGGGGCGCCCTGGAACCCGCCGCCCAACAGCGGGCTGTCCGGGAAAATCGCCTTCGGGGACCCGGAGTACCCGCTCGGGCCGGTCGGGCGGTGGATCGGGCTCGTCGGCGCCGACGAGGACACACGCCACCTCACCGGGTATGGCATCCACGGGACGAACGAGCCGGAGACCGTCGGCCAGGCGGCGTCGCTGGGGTGCATCCGCCTCAAGAACGAGGACATCGCCCTGGTCTACGCCCTGCTCTACGATAAGTGGTCCCGCGTGGACATCCGGCCGTAGTTGCTCGCCGCCTGACCCACCGCGCCCACCGAGGAGGTCGGCGGCAGCGCGGGTTACCGGAACACGAGCTTGAGGCGGTGCTTCTCGACCTCGTCACGGGCGGTGAGGGATTCGTTCCAGTCCACCATGACGATCGTCAGGTAGAGCGTTCCCGAGAAGCGCCGCAGGTCCACCCGTCGCCCGTCGACGAGCAGCCGCTCGACGGTCCGCTGCATCAGCGTGACGCCTTCGACGGCCTTGACGGCGTCGAACTTGTGGATATTCGGCCCGCGGTAGTACCAGTGATGGTGCACGTCCCGCCCGACGGCCAGCAGCTTGCGGCGGTTGAAGAGCCCCTCGCGGTAGCTTTCGCCGGCAAAGCCGGCGATCTGCCGATACCCGAGCCCCTGCCCCGCCTGGTTGAACGAGGTCGGGTCGGTCGAGGCGTTGACGAAAAAGGCCCCGGGATCCGGAGCGGCCAGGACCAGCGTGAAGGGCTTCGACGCCAGGCGGGCGGTTGCGTTGCGGATGTCCACCGTCCGGCCCTGCTGTTCCACGGCGACGGCGAACCGCTGTTTCGGGGCGTCGGGGTCCCCGGCCGGTCCGTCGCCGGGCGGCGTGCAACCCGCGAGGACCGCCGCGAGCAGGATGAACGGTGCGCGGTGCATGTGCTTCATCGTACCCGCCCCGCCCGGGGCACGCCAGCCTCGCCCGGCGTCGGCGTGCTTGCATCGGTCCGGGGGCTGGGCTAGGGTGCCCCGGAATTCTCAGAACACTCATGCCCCCGTGGATCGCGAACATTCTGGGTCTGGCCCTGCTGATCGTCTGCCCGCTGGCGTTCGGGCTGACGGTGAGCTGGTTGTTCCGCAGGTTCCGGCGGCGCAGACGCGCGGAGTCCGGCGATGGATGAACTGCTACGCGTCATCGCCCCGGACGTCGGCGGGTACGTCTCCGGACCGCTGCTGGTCGCGGCGCTGGTGGGGCTCGGGCTGGCGATCGGGGTGCTCACCGGGCTCTTCGGCGTCGGCGGGGGCTTCCTGCTCAACCCGCTGATGATCGTCCTGCTGGGGATCCACGAATCGGTCGTGGTGGGCACGAGCCTCTGTTTCATGGTCGGCACGGGGGCGGCCGGCGTGTCGCGACACCTCCGCAGCCGGAACGTCGAACCGCGGAGTACGCTGCTGATCGGCGTCGGGGCGGTCGTGGGCACCGTCCTCGGTGCGCAGGTTCACACATCGCTCAAGGCCGAGATGAGCCCGCACGACTTCAAGATCACCATCCTCGTGCTCTACCTGGTGCTGCTGGTGGGCACCGCGTATCTGGTGTACCGCGGGCCCGGGGGCGACTCGAAGCGCGGCAGCCTGCTCCAGCGCCTCCCGGTGGGCCCGAGGGTGAACCTTCCGGCCGTGGGGCTCACCAGCGTCTCGCTGCCCGGGCTGATGGTAGTGGGCCTCCCGATCGGGATCGTCAGCGGGCTGCTGGGCATCGGTGGGGGTGTGCTGTTCATGCCGCTGCTGCTGCTGGTCGTCGGGCTCACGGCGCACCAGGCGGTGGGCACGTCGCTGGGCGTGGTCCTGTTCAATGGCGTCATCGGGACGATCGAGCACGGCCGGGCGGAAAACGTAAGCCTGTGGGTGGCGATGACGCTGTTGGTCGGCTCGAGCGTAGGCGTCCAGGCCGGCGCGTGGATCAACGACCGGCTTCACGCCCATCGCCTGCGCAGGTGGTTCGCCCTGGTGGTCCTGCTGGCCGCGCTGCTGGTCGCGGGGGACCTGATCCGCCAGTTGAGCGCCTGAACGCGGGACCGCCGTGCGCCCGACCACGCGAACGCCGCCCCGCGCTTGAAATCCACCATTCCCGCGGTAATGATGTTTCGCTTCGGAATACGCACCAGGAACGCAATGAGCACGGGTTTCCCACGAAAGGGATGAAACGATGGCAACCAAGACGCTTGCGGATATCGACGTGGCCGGCAAGAAGGTCCTCATGCGGGTGGACTTCAACGTCCCGCTGGATAACGGGCAGGTCTCCGACGACCGCCGGATCGTCATGGCGCTGGACTCGATCAAAAAGGTCCTCGACGACGGCGGGTCGCTGATCCTCATGAGTCACCTCGGGCGCCCCAAGGGTCAGGTCAAGCCCGACTGCTCGCTCAAGCCCGCGACCGAACGGCTGGGCGAATTGCTCGGCAAGCCCGTCAAGCTCGGACCGGAGCAGGTGGTCGGGGACGAGGCGCAGACGATGGCGGCCGACCTCGACGCTGGTGAGGTGCTGATGCTCGAGAACGTCCGCTTCGACGCCCGCGAGGAGTCCAAGGACGCCGAGGAAGTGATGGGCTTCGGGCGCGAGATCGGGCAGATGGGCGACGCGTACGTCAACGACGCCTTCGGCGCCTGCCACCGCAAGCACGCCAGCATGTGGGCGGTCCCGCAGGTGGTCCAGGAGAAGGGCGGGCCCGCCGTGGCGGGCTTCCTCGTCGAGAAGGAAATCCGCTACCTCCACGAGGCGGTCGCCGATCCGAAGCGCCCCTTCGTGTCCATCCTCGGCGGCGCGAAGGTCTCCGACAAGATCAAGCTCATCGACTCGCTGCTTCAGAAGGTCGATCGCATCCTCATCGGCGGCGCGATGGCCTATACGCTGCTCAAGGCCAAGGGGCACAGCGTCGGCAAGAGCCTCGTCGAAGAAGACCAGGTCGAGGAGATGAAAGCCCTGCTCGAACGCGGCGGCGAGAAGATTCTCCTCCCGATCGACCACGTCGCAACGGCCGACTTCAATTCCGGCCAGCCGCAGGTCGTCGAGGACACCGACATCCCGGACCACCTGATGGGCATGGACATCGGACCCGAGACGATCCGCACCTTCACCGAGGTGATCAACGGCGCCGGGACCGTCGTGTGGAACGGGCCGATGGGCGTCTTCGAGAAGCCCGCCTTCGCCGAGGGAACCCGCGCGGTCGCCCAGGCGCTCGCCGAGGCGACCGACAGCGGCGCCATCAGCGTCATCGGCGGCGGCGACAGCGCCTCGGCCGTGGCGAAGATGGACCTCGACGAGAAGATGACCCACGTCTCCACCGGAGGCGGCGCGAGCCTGACCTACCTCGAAGGCAAGCCGATGCCCCCCATCGAGGTCCTCGACGACAAGGGCTGAACGCTGCGGTCCGCCGCGGAAGCGCACAGCCCCCGAAACGCGAATGGAAGCAGCACAAGCACCAACGCCCGCGCACGCCCGACGACGGCGTCCGGGGGCGTTGGTGCTTGTCGTTTTGAGGCGGACTCGGAACGCCCCCCGGACGATCCTGCGTGCGGACCGGGCCGCGGCGAACCGGCGTTTGGACGTTTTTTCGTGAACCGCCCGGGCTTCTGCGGCGTCGGATGGGGCGCGGGAGAGGTGAATGGTTTTCCGCGACGAGCCCGTTGGTGATACGCTGGAACAGATCATGCGAGGTCCCTTTCTGACAGTTGCGATCGCTTTCCTGACGCTCCACCCGGTCTTCGGGGGCGAGTCGGCCGAACCGGCGCCCGAGCCCGCCAAGCTGGTGGAGGACCTCTCGGCCAAGAGCTTCCAGAAGCGCGAGCAGGCCCACCGCGAGCTG
>CAYTQL010000155.1:0-5630 GCA_964439555.1 uncultured Planctomycetaceae bacterium
GCCTCGGCCGAGGGCGTGGCCGAGCTCGCCTCGGTCGGCGGGTTCGTCCGCGAGTACCAGGTGGACGTGGACCCCGACGCCATGCGGGCCTACGGGGTGACGCTCCCGGAGATCACCGCGGCCGTGCGGAACGCCAACATCGACGTGGGCGCCAAGACGCTGGAACTCAACCGCGTGGAGTACTTCATCCGCGGGATCGGCTTCGTCAAGCGGATCGAGGACCTGGAAACGAGCGTGGTGACGGTCCGCGACAACGTGCCGATCCTCGTCGAGAACGTCGCAACGGTGCAGCTCGGGCCCGCCCTGCGGCGGGGCATGCTGGACAAGGACGGGGCCGAGGCGGTCGGCGGCGTGGTGGTCGCCCGGTACGGGGAGAACCCGCTGCGGGTGATCAAGAACGTCAAGGCGAAGATCGAGGAGATTTCCCCGGGGCTGCCCGCGAAGGTGATCGTCGCGGACGGCGTTGGGCCCGAGCGGGTCCGCGCCTACGCCGCGGACCACGGATTCGAGCCGCACGTCGAAGGCGAGCTGAACCACGAGGCGTGGCTGGATCATCTCTCGGCGACGCCGCGCGCTGACTGGCCGACGTGGGCGAATACGAGCAAGTTGACGATCGTGCCCTTCTACGACCGCTCGGGGCTGATCTACGAGACCCTGGGCACGCTGCGGTCCGCCCTGAGCGAGGAGATGCTCATCACCTTCATCGTGGTGATCCTGATGATGCTGCATCTCCGCTCCAGCCTGGTCATCGGGGGCATGCTTCCGCTGGCGATCCTGCTGTGCTTCATCGCCATGAAGCACGTCGGCGTGGACGCGAACGTGGTGGCGCTTTCGGGCATCGCCATCGCCATCGGAACCATCGTGGATATGGGCATCGTGGTCTGCGAGAACATCCTGCGGCATCTCGAGGAGGCCCCGCCGGAGGTTCCGCGGCTGGAGGTCGTCCACCGCGCCGCCAGCGAGGTCGGCGGGGCGGTCACCACGGCCGTGGCGACGACCATCATCAGCTTCCTGCCCGTTTTCACGATGGTCGGCGCGGAGGGCAAGCTCTTCCGTCCGCTGGCGTTCACGAAGACCTTCGCGCTGATCGCCTCGATCATCCTGGCGGTGACCGTGGCGCCCCCGGCGGCGCACCTGCTGTTCTGCGCGCGGGTTTCGGGTCGGAAGCTCCGGATCGCCCTGTTCGGCGGGCTCACCGCCGGCGGGGCGGTGCTCGGCGCGTACGGCGTGTACCGGGAGTCGGTGCTGGTCTCCGCGGCCGGGGCGGTCGTGCTGCTGACCGGACTGTACGGGGCGTTCCGGGAGCGCATCCCCGCGAGGCTGCGTCGCGTGGCGCCGGCGGCGGCCGGGGCGGCGGCCGTCCTGCTGGTGGGCGTCCTCCTGGCGGGGCACTGGGAGCCGCTGGGCCCGCAGCGCGGTCTGCTGCGGAATGTCCTCTTCGTGGCGATCCTGGTCGGCGGGCTGATCGCGTTCTTCAAGCTCTTCCAGTTCGTCTACCCGCGACTGCTGCGGGGGTGCCTCGGGCACAAGGTCGCCTTCCTGTCGTTGATCGTGCTGGTGGTGCTCTTCGGCGCCGTGGCGTGGCTGGGCTTCGCGGAGGTTTTCGCCCCGCTTCCCGCGGCCGCCGGTGCGCTGGGCGGCGAGGAAGAGGACGTCCGCTCCCACAGCTACTGGGTCGGCGGGACGAAGCGTTTCCCCGGGCTCAGCAAGGAGTTCATGCCCGACCTGGACGAGGGCTCCTTCCTGTATATGCCCACCACGATGACTCACGCCTCGATCGGCGAGGCGGTGGACATCCTTTCGAAACAGGACCGCGCCTTCGCCGACATTCCGGAGATCGACACGGTCGTCGGCAAGGTCGGCCGGGCCGAGACGCCCCTGGACCCCGCACCGATCTCGATGATCGAGACGGTCATCAACTACAAGCCCGAATTCATCACCGACCGCGGAGGGCATCGCCTGACCTTCCGCCTCGCCGAGCCCGACGCCCCCGCCCGCGCGGACGGGGTGGGGCGGCGCTTCGCCCTGGACGCCGAGGGGGAACTGATCGTCGACCCCGACGGGCAGCCCTTCCGCCAGTGGCGCTCGCATATCGAGGACCCGGACGACATCTGGGACGAGATCGTCGAGGCCGGAAAAATCCCCGGGACCACCTCTGCGCCGAAGCTCATGCCCATCAAGGCCCGGCTGGTGATGCTCCAGAGCGGCATGCGCGCCCCGATGGGCGTGAAGATCAAGGGCCCGGACCTCGAGACCATCGAGCGCGTCGGGCTCCGGATCGAGCGGTTGCTCAAGGAGGTTCCCGGGGTCAAGCCCGAAGCGGTGCTCGCCGATCGGATCATCGGCAAACCGTACCTGGAGATCATCCCCGACCGGGCGTCGTTGGCGCGCTACGGCGTGAAGATCCGCGAGTTCCAGGACATCGTCGAGATCGCCATCGGCGGGCGGTCCGTGACGCGGACCGTCGAGGGGCGGCGGCGCTTTCCCGTGCGCGTCCGCTACCAGCGCGAGCTGCGCGACCGGATCGAGACGCTCGGGAAAATCCTGGTGCCCGGCAAGGAAGGGGCGCAGGCGCCGCTGATGCAGTTGGCGGACATCGAGTACGTCCGCGGCCCGCAGATGATCAAGAGCGAAGACACCTTCCTGGTTTCCTACGTCCTGTTCGACAAGCTCGACGGGCACGCGGAGGTCGACGTCGTCGAGCGGGCCCGGGCCTACCTGGCCGAGAAACGCCGGGACGGCGAGCTGGTGATCCCCGGGGGCGTCAGCTACGCCTTCGCGGGCAACTACAAGAACCAGGTTCGCGCGCAGAAGACCCTCACGGTGGTCCTCCCGCTGGCGCTGCTGCTGATCGTGCTGATCCTGTATCTCCAGTTCAAACGCCTCAGCACGACGCTGCTGGTCTTCTCGGGCATCTTCGTGGCGTGGTCGGGCGGGTTCATCCTGCTGTGGCTCTACGCCCAGCCGTGGTTCCTGGATTTCAGCGCCTTCGGCGTCTCGATGCGGGAGCTGTTCCAGGTCCACCCGGTGAACCTCAGCGTGGCGGTGTGGGTGGGCTTCCTGGCGCTGTTCGGGATCGCCACCGACGACGGCGTCGTCCAGGCAACCTACCTCCGCCAGTCCTTCCGGGAACACGAGCCGCGAACCGCCGCCGAGGCGCGCGAGGCCACCGTGGCCGCGGCGCGGCGGCGCATCCGCCCCTGCCTGATGACCTCGGCTACGACGATCCTCGCGCTGCTGCCGGTGCTCAGCTCGTCCGGGCGCGGCAGCGACGTGATGGCGCCCATGGCGATCCCGTCCTTCGGCGGGATGCTCGTGGTGCTCCTGTCGGTCTTCGTCGTGCCCGTGCTGTACTGCGCCATCGAAGAGGTCCGCCTCCGCCGCGCGGCCGAGACGCTCGAACCGCAGACTCAACCCACGTTGCCCTTCACGTCGTAACTTCTGCCAAGGAGAAGCCCATGAACTGCACCCCGCCCGATGGATGACCGTCGTCCTGGTCGGCGTATCCGCCCTGACCGCCGGCTGCGAAGACGCCGCGGAGCCCGAAGCGACCGGCGGGAAGCCCGATGGGACCCCGCCCGAGACCGTCGAAGTAGTCAACACCACCTGTCCGATCATGGGCGAGCCGATCGATTCCGACGCGGTCCCGGCCGAACTGACGCGAACATGGCAGGACAAGACGATCGGCTTCTGCTGCGCCGGGCGCCCCGAAAAATGGGACGAGCTCAGCGACGAACAGAAGCAGGCGAAGCTCGCCGGGGCAACCCCCGAGACCGAGTAGGCGCCGCGCAGCGGCGCAGCGACCGGCGGCATAGCAACGCAGGCTGCCTCGGCGCAGACCGTCGCCGACGTCGCGCATGCGCCCGCGCTGTCCGCGTCGGCTTCGCCTGTCCGCTCAATCGTTTCCGGCGGCGGGGCGGGTCGCGGGGCTTCGACGCGACAGCGTTTCCAGCGCCTGCTGGAGTTTGTTCAGCGCCTGCGACGCCCGGTCGAAACGCTTCTGCCCGGTGAACTTCAGGTAGTCGTCGAACGCCTCCTGCGCCCGGCGGATCAGCTCGCCCGTCTCGCCGACGGCGGGGCGGGTGCGCGGACCGGGCCGCGTGGCCGGGAGCCGCTCGCGCGGCGGCGGACCTTCCCCGAAGAGCCCGCGCAAGGCTTCGTCGAAGGTCTCGGCGTAGCTGAGCCGGTCGTTGTGCATCACGACCACGAGACGGAGTTCCGGATACGCAGCGGTCTCGGCCTGAATGTAGATCGGCTCGACGTACATCAACGTCCCGGCGATGGGAATCGCCAGCACGTTTCCGCGGATAACCTTGGAGCCCCGCTGGTCCCAGAGCGTAAGCTGCCCGGCGAGGTGCGGGTCCTGGTCGATCTTCGTTTCCACCTGCTGCGGGCCGAGCAGCCGCCGCTCCTTCGGGAAGCGGTAGGCGAGGAACCGCCCGTAATTCTCCCCGTCGCACATGCCGGCGATCCACCCGATGAGCACCTGCTTGTTCTTGGGCGTGAAGGGGAGCATGATGACATACTCCAGCTTCTTGCCCTTGCCCCCCGCGCCCTGACGGTTCCAGAGGATGTAGTACGGGCGGACCGCCTGGACGCCCTGGTAGTATTTTTCCGTCGCGCGGACCCAGAGGTCCTCGAGGTTGTAGAAGACCTCCGGATCGGTCATGTGGTACTTGGCGTAGATGAGCCCCTGGACCAGCAGGAGGTCCTCGGGGTAGCGGACGTGGTCGAACAACTCGGGCGGCATCTGCTCGCGGTCGAGGAAGAGGTCCGGGAAGATGCTCCGCCAGGTGTGGATGATCGGGTCGTCCGGTGCCATCACGTAGAGGCGGACCGAGCCGTTGTAGGCGTCCACGACGGCCTTGACGGAGTTGCGGATGTAGTTGACGCCTTCAAGGTGGCGGACCGACTCGGCCGCGGGGGCCCCGCGGCGCCCGCGTCCGTAGTTGCCCATTCCCCCGGGGTTGAACGGCTCGCTGTAGGGGTAGCGTGTGGAGGTGGTGTAGGCGTCGAGAATCCAGTGGAGCTTCCCGTCGACCAGGACGATGTACGGGTCCCCGTCGAATTTCAGGAAGGGCGCCAGCGTGCGGACGCGCCGGCGGATGTTGCGGCGGAACATGATCCGGCTCCCCTCGCGGATGTACTCCGAGAGCAGCAGCCGTGTGCCCCCGAGCTTCCAGCCGTAGAGGATTCGCCGCCACAGGGAATCGATGCGCACGCCCCCGTCGCCCTGGTAATGCGTGTAGATGTTCTTCTGCCCGCTGGGGTAGTCGAACTCCGCCTCGGCGCTGTTGGCGATCACGTAGTTGTCGGTCAGCTCGCCGTAGTAGATTCGCGGCTGGTCCACCCTTAGCGACTCGACGGTGCTTACCGGCGGGATGTCCTTGATCAGCAGATCGGGCAGGCCTTCGGGGGTGAAGTCGCTGACGGTCGTCAGCGTCACGCCGTTGCCGTGGGTGTACTTGAAATGGCGATTGACGAAGGTCTGGCTCGCTTCGGGAAGGTTGGCGAGTTTCAGCTCCCGCGCCGAGACCATCACCTGCCGGTAGCGGTCGTCGATGGTGTAGCGGTCGATGTCGACGTCCGCGAACTCGTAGTACAGGCGGATTTCCTGGAACTGCGAGTAG
>CAYTQL010000155.1:5640-7442 GCA_964439555.1 uncultured Planctomycetaceae bacterium
TTGTCGAGCATCTCGTCGTGTTCGCCGGCGGTCCGGCGGGTCAACTCGCCGGTGGCGGGGAACTGGCGGTCCTCCGCCTCGTGCAGGCGGAACCCGTGCCGCGTGAAGCGGATGTTGTGGGCGATGTAGGGCTTCTCGAAGGTGATCTCGTTCGGCTCAACCCGAAGCCACTGGAGCAGCCCCGGGACCACGCCCAGCGCCGCGCCGCGGACCAGAAGCGAGACGACCACCGCCGCGAGAATCACGCCGACGGGCGCGAAATGCCCGGGCAGTTCGGCGCGGTGCAGCGCCCGGTTGATCGCCCCGGCCGCGAGACGGTTCCGCAGCGCCGGAATCACCACCACCGCCGCCAGCAGCAGCGTGACAATGCAGGCGACCCAGTAGCCCGGAAGCCGGGCGTGGATGTCCGTCCACCCCGCGCCGCTGACGGCGCCCCACTCGGAGTAGAGCAGGTGGTAGCGGCTGAGATACAGATCCGCCGCCCAGAGCACCAGCACCGCGGCCGCGCTGAGGTACAGGGCTCCGCGGCGGCGGGGCGCCGCGTCCGGCGGCCCGGTGATGCCGATGATCTCCAGCTCCCCGCCGCGGATCCGGACGACCAGTCCGAACAGCGCAGCGGCGACGCACAGCCCCGCAACGCCCATCAGCAACCCGCGGACCGCGTCGTAGAGGGGCAGGGCGAAGAGGTAGAAGCCCACCGGTTTGCCGAAGATCGGATCGCTCAGCCCGCCGGCGGCGCGGTTGAAGTACAGGGCGACGGTCTGCCAGTTGTTCCAGCCCCAGGAAAGCCCGATCAGCGCCGCGACGGCGACGGTCGCCAGTTGCAGCCCCCGGCGGTCCCGCAGCGGCCAGGTGAGCCCCGCGGCGACAAGGGCGGTAAGCGCCCCGGCGCCCGCGGCGCTGCCGACCTGCCAGGCGACCGCCCGCCAGAAACGCCCTTCCTGGTTCAGCGCCTCGAACCAGAGCATCTCGCCCCAGAAGCCCATCAGCCAGAACAGCCCGGCCGAGGCGGCGGCGAGCAGGACGCCGCCGGCGATCAGCGCGACCGAGCGTTTCCCGAGCCCCCAGGCGACGAGCGCCAGCCCGCCGCCGACGAGGATGATCATCGCAACGGAATACATGCTTCTCCTTCCCGAAGGTCCACCGAAATGGTATGCGCCGTTTCCGGGCGAGCAAGCCGTCGCCTGCACCGTCGGGCGGTGGAAGTTGACGCCCCGCGTACGCTGCGCGTAGCATGCTTCGAGCCGGACGCGTTTGTCAAACCGCGGGCCGGCTTCGTTTTGCGATGTCCTCCACCACGGTCAGTTACGAACAGCGGTGCTTCGAGGCGTTGGGCGACAACGCCCCGCACGCCCGGCGGAACCACGTCCTCGGCGTGGTCAGCGGGACCTTCGCCGGGACGGCGCTGAACTTTCTCCACCCGGCGCTGATCCTCGGGGGCATGATGTACGCGCTGACCGGTCGGGCGACGCTCGCGGCCACCGTTCCGCTGATCAACAAGCTGGCCGCCCTCGGCCCGCAACTGTTCGCCAGCAGCCTCGTGGAGCACGCCAACCGCAAGCGCCCGTACTTTATCGCCGTCACGGTGGTCCGTTCGCTCGCACTGGCCGGCGTCGTCGGGACGATCGCCCTGCTGGGCACGGCGGTGACCCCCGGGTCGCTGGCGCTGTTCTTCGGGGCGTACTTCCTGTTCTGCATCACCGGGGGGACCGGGCACGTGCTCTTCATGGACATGGTCGGGCGGCTGATTCCCTCTCACCGGGTGGGCTCCTTTCTGGGCATGCGGATGGTGCTCGGCGGCA
>CAYTQL010000156.1:0-7357 GCA_964439555.1 uncultured Planctomycetaceae bacterium
GCGTCGGAGTCCGTGGAGGTACAGGGCGCCTTGGGCGACGGGCGTCAGTTCCCGCCCGTGGTGCTCGAGAAAGGCGACCACCGACGCCGGGTGGTCCCGCAGGGGAATCAGCGCGTCGTGATGGTCGGCGTCGGGGGCCTCGGTTCGTGCCCGGTCGACGTCGCGGACCTCCAGGCAGGTGACCGCGTCGAAGACCAGTTCCGGCTGGACGGTGGCTTTGTCCCGCAGGAGCCCGAGGCAGTGCAACTCGCCGACGGCGTCGGCGCTGAGGTTCAGTTCGCGCCCGGCCCGGGTCCTCAACGCCGTGAACGGGTGCGGCGGGGCGACGCCTTCGTTGACCCAGAAGCCCCCGATGGGGTGGACCCGCCCGGCATGCCCCAACACGCGGGACGAACGCCGCCCGAGCAGCAGGAACCCGTCGAGCGTGCGGAGCAGCAGGTTGAGCCCGACGGCGTCCGAGAGCACCTCGGCCCCGAAGCTGTGGCGCAGGTGCGGCGCGGTGAGGTTGGTCCCGTACAGTTCGCGGAAACTGCTCGGTCCGCAGGTGAGCACCAGGCGGTCGCGGCAGCGGCGGGCGTCGATGAGGCGCACCAACGGCCCGTCGAACAGGGCCCGCCCGGCGTTCTCGGAATCGCGCTGGAGGCTGGACCATGCCGTCTGAATGTGCGCCTCGAGCCCCGGCGGGCGGGGCGAGGGGACCTCGGACCAGTCGATCGTGCACTGCGCGTCGGACCATTCCCCCGTGGCGTCCAGGTAGAACGCCCCGCAGTCGCGGCTCGTGCCGTTCCCGTGCTCATCGCGAAAACTCGCCATCCGCCTCAAATCCACTCACTTAATGATTCGGCGAAGTAGGTAATGACGAAGTCCGCGCCGGCACGCTTGACGGCGCTGATTACTTCGACGACCGCGGATTGCTCATCCACCCACCCGTTGACCGCGGCGGCCTTGAGCATCGCGTACTCACCACTGACATGGTAGGCGCCCAGCGGGAGCGGGGAACGCGCGCGGACGCGGGCGATCACGTCCAGGTAGGCCCCGGCCGGCTTGACCATGAGCATGTCGGCGCCTTCGGCGGCGTCGGTATCCGCTTCGATGTCCGCCTGGCGGGCGGCGCGGGGGTCCATCTGGTAGGTCCGCCGGTCCCGGAATCCCGGGGCGCTTTCGGCGGCGACCCGGAAGGGCCCGTAGAGGGCGCTGGCGAACTTGACGGCGTAGGAGAGGATCGCGGTGCGATCGAGCCCCTCGGCATCCAGCGCTTGGCGGATCGCGCGGACCTGCCCGTCCATCATGGCCGAGGGCGCCACCACGCCCGCCCCGGCGGCGGCTTGCGACACGGCCGTGCGGGCCAGCAACTCCAGCGTCGCGTCATTGTCGACGTCCCGCCCGCCGGGGACGTCGGCAAGCTGCCCGCAGTGTCCGTGGTCGGTGTACTCGCAGAGGCAGGTATCGGCGATCAGCAGCATGTCCGGTAGGGCGTCCTTCGCGTCGCGCAGGAGGCGCTGGAGCGGGGCGTCGGGGTTCCAGGCGTCCGAGCCCGTCGCGTCCTTGGTGTCGGGCAGTCCGAACAGCAGGGCGGCGCGGAGGCCCTTGTCGCGCAAGCGGCGGAGGGTCTCCAGGGCGGTATCCGGGGAGAGCTGGAACTGCCCCGGCATGGAGGCAATCTCGCGCCGCACGCCTTCCCCGGAGCGCACGAAGAGGGGGGCGACGAGGTCCTCGCGGACCAGTCGCGTCTCGGCCAGGAGGTCTCGCAGCGCGGGCGAGGTCCTCAATCGGCGGGTTCGGTGCTTTGGGTGCGTGGGCATGACTCACACTCCGGGGGTCCTTCCCTCGTTCTGCCGGGCACGGGCCTCCAGCCCCCTTCCGTGAAATCCCGAACGAGCGGGATTCTACCCGATCCGCCCGTGCGAACCAAGGCCCGAGTTGTCCGCACCGGTGAAGATTCGAGCTTAATGTTTTGCGTCGGGACGGGATGCTACGATCCTCGCCGCACGCCGATCGGTTCCCCTTGAGCCGATCACGCTCTCGCTGTGACATCGCAGTCCGATCTCCGTCCATCCGCCCTCCTCCAAACAAGGGAAAGCGGACAGTTCTAATGGGTTAAGACCGGAGATTGTTGCTGGGATGCGACAATGCCGCGGGTGCGACGTTGACAACGCCTCGGCTGCGCGGAAGACTGCGGCGGCACGTCCGAAAACCCGCAGCCAAGGGGTGCGACATGTTCGATATCCAGCAGCGCGGCAGCAACGTCCGGCGGGAGGTCATCGGCGGGATCACGACCTTCATGGCGATGAGCTACATCATCTTCGTTCAGGCGGGCGTCCTCGGCGGCGCCGCGGGGATGAACACCGGCGGGGTCATCGCCGCAACCTGCCTCGCCGGCGGGGTCGCGTCGATCTTCATGGGGCTTCTGGCGAACTACCCGATCGCCTTGGCGCCGGGGATGGGAGAGAATTTCTTCTTCGCTTTCACGCTGGTCGTGGCGGCGGGTCGGTGGGGCGTCGCCCCGGAGGCCGGGTGGAAGGTCGCCCTGGCGATGGTCGTCATCGCCGGCGCGGTCTTCCTGTTGCTCTCGCTGGTGCAACTGCGATCGAAGGTGCTCTCGTCGATCCCGGATGCGTTGAAAAGCGGCATCGCCGCGGGCATCGGGCTGCTGATCGCCCGGGTGGGTTTCGACTGGTCGCGCCTCGTGGACCCCGTCACGGGCGCCCTGAGCCCGGGTCTCGGCGGGTTCGCGGACAATCCCGCGGCCGTGGTGACGCTCGTGGGGTTGGGCGTGACGGTGGTATTGATCGTCTTCCGCGTTCGCGGGTCGGTGCTGCTGGGCATCCTGGCGGCGACCGCGGCGGCCGGACTGTTCGGGCGGACGCAGTGGCAGACGCCGGTCGCCCTGCCCGGCGGTCTGGGCGCTACGGCCGGGGGGTTCGTGGAGGGCTTTTCGTTATTGGTCGGGGCGATTGGTCAGCACTGGGCGGAGATGCTCACGCTGCTGTTCGTCTTGCTGTTCATGGACCTCTTCGACACGGTCGGGACGCTGGTGGGCGTGGCCGGCCGGGCCGGGCTGATGCGCGACGGCGAGTTGCCCCGCGCCGAGCGGGCATTGCTGGCCGATGCGACCGGGACGGTCCTCGGCGGGGCGCTGGGCACCAGCACCGTCACCAGCTACGTCGAGTCGGTCACCGGCGTCCAGAGCGGCGCGCGGACCGGGCTGGCGGCGATTGTCGCGGGGGTCTGCCTGATCGCGGCGATGTTCTTCCAGCCGCTGGTCGGCGTGGTGATCGGCGAGTTCACCAACCCCGCGGGCGATCCGATCTACCCCACGCTGGCGGCGGCGCTGATCGTCGTCGGCGCGATGATGCTCCGCACCGTCCGGGAGATCGACTGGGACAGCCCCACCGAGTATATCCCCGCCTTCCTGACGCTGATCGTCATGCCCCTGACGCTGAGCATCTCCGCGGGCATCGCCGCGGGGTTCATCAGCTACGCCGTGCTCAAGTTCCTTTCGCTCCGCTGGAAGGAATGCCCGCTGCTGGTGTACGTCTTCGCCGCCCTGTTCGTGGTGCAGTACGTCCTGGCGGCGTGGGTTTGAGCGGACGCCGTTGACGGCCGACGCCCGGCCGGGTTCTACCTTCCCGCTCTCCCCATCGGCTGGCGGATGGTCCGTTTTCTCCCGTGGCGGAGAAGCTTGATCGTCAGCGTCCGGTCCGCCCCGGCGGCGCGGACGGCGGCGATCAGGTCGACCGGGTTGCCGATCGCCCGTCCGCCGAGAGAGGTGATCACGTCGCCGGTCTGGATCAGCCCGGCCTTTTCCCCGGCCGAGCCGGGCACGAAGCCCACGACCTTGACCCCGCGGGCATGGTCGCGCACCCGCACGCCGAGGCGCGCCTCGTCGGCGGACAGCTCGCCCCAGGGCAGTTCGAGTTTGCCGACCCACCGGGCCCATCGCGTCTCGAAGGTTTCCGTGCGGACGCCGAGGACTTTCCGCAGGGCGCCCCGTCCGGTCGGGTCGCTTGCGTAGCCCTTTTTGTAGGCGGCGTACCAGTCCGAGAGCTTCCCTTGCTTGTGGAGGTAGAGCATCAGGTAGCGGCTCTGGGCGTAGGTGACTTCGGCGTCGGCGACGAAGGGGCGAGGCTCCAGGCGCGTCAGTCGGCGGAGGGGCAGGAGCTTCTTGGTGCGGATCGCCCGCTTCAGCGACACCAGTCGCATGTCGGTCTTCGGTTGCAGGCGCCCCCTCGCGGCCGCGGACGCCTCCCACAGCGTCGCGAACCCCTCGCTCACCCAGACCGGATGGCGCTGCCCGGCCGCGGCCTGGTCGGCATGGTGCAGCGCGTGGATGAACTCGTGGACCAGCACCCGCCCGCGATCCAGCGACAGCAGTGTCCGGTCGCGCCCGCGGTAGAGCCCGGTGACCTCCTTGTCGGTCACGTGGCGGCGGAAATCCGCGACGGTGGGCAGGACCACCGAGACCGTCCATTCCGGGCGCCCGGCGCCGGTCGCGGCCCGCCAGGTGTCGGCGGTGATGCTCACGAGCCCGGCCGCCTCGCGGAAGTGGGTTTCGTCCAGCGCGCAGCAGTAGACGATGCGGCGCTCGGCGTCGATCCGGATGTCGTAGTCCCGCCCGTAGGTCCGTCGGAGCTCCCGGCCGCGCTGGAGCAGCTCGCGGCGGAGGTCGTCGGGCCCCTCGGCGGCGGCGAGCGAGGCGACCAGCAGGATGGCGGCGCAGAATCGGCGCATGGGCGTCCTTCCACCGGTGCGATCGACCG
Source organism: uncultured Planctomycetaceae bacterium (assembly GCA_964439555.1). Lineage (GTDB taxonomy): Bacteria > Planctomycetota > Phycisphaerae > SM23-33 > SM23-33 > CAYTQL01. Next base: position 4,761 of record CAYTQL010000156.1, read on the forward strand.
GGCGGGTCCGAAGGTGAAGCTACGATCCCCCGCCGGGAGGGGCTATTCCGCCGTTCCGCGCCCTGCTCTGCGCCCCCCGGGCATGCAGCGTCCGGGTCATTCGACCGAGAGCGATTGTACCTTCGGGAGCTCTTCCAGCGCTTCGACGAGCGTCCCGGCGTCGATGCGGTGAGGCATGGAGGCGATGACCGTTACGCTCTGCCACCCGGCCGCGATGTTCTTCCGCGAGCGGACCTCCTTGATGCGCCCGCCGCAGTCCTCCACGCAGCAGCGGACGCCGTCGACGGTCTCGCGTCCGCGGTCGGTCAGGCGCACCGTCACCGACACCGGCCAGCGGGAGGGGAGGATGTTGTCCAGGCGGTGAAGCCCCCACAGCGCCGCGATGGCAATGAGCGTTGCGGCCGCGGATATGATGTAAAGCCCGAACCCGCACGCCAGCCCGACCGCGGCGGTGCACCAGAGGCTCGCGGCGGTGGTGATTCCCTGCACGGACGGTCCGCGGCGGATGATGCTCCCGGCGCCGAGGAAGCCGATGCCCGTCATCACGCCGTAGGCTACGCGAGCCGGGTCCACGCTCAGGGCGCTGTCGACGCGGTCGGCGAAGACCTCGGCGAAGGTGAGGCTCACGATCATCGTCAGCGCCGCGCCGAGCGCGACGAGCAACTGCGTCCGGAAGCCCGCACTGCGCCCCTGATGCTCGCGTTCCATCCCGATCAGCGATCCGAAAAGCGCCGCTGCGACCATGCGGATCACCGCGTCGATCTCCCAGACGCTCGTCAACTGCGCGGTCAGTAGCTCTGTCGAACCAGGCATGCTGTATTGTATCGGCCGTCCAGCACTTACGTGTTGAGCCGCCCGATGCTTTGTGCGTCCCCTCCTGGGCGTCGAAAATCCGCCGTATTGCGACGATTCCGGCGTTTCCGCATTGACGCTCAATATCTGGGCTTGTACAGTAGCAATGGCCTCTACATGTAGATTCGGACCATTCGAGGGACTTGGACGTCATGCAATGTCCATTCTGCGGGCAGGACCGTGACAAGGTGGTGGATTCCCGCAGCGCCGAGGGCGGGCGCGTGGTGCGCCGTCGGCGGCATTGCCAGTCCTGCGGACGCCGCTACACCACCTACGAGCGCCCCGAGGAAGCCACCCGCATCACCGTCGTCAAAAAGGACGGCGCCCGCGAGAGCTACCAGCGGGAGAAGATCATCGAGGGGCTCCAGCGCGCCGGGTACAAGCGCCCGGCCGTGACGAACGAGAAAATCCGGCAGATCGTGGACAACACGGAAGAGGAAATTTTCCGCCAGTTCGACAAGGAAGTGCCCTCGAGCTTCATCGGCGACCGCGTCAGCGAGCACCTGCGCGAAGTGGACCAGATCGCCTACATCCGCTTCGCCAGCGTCTATCGCCAGTTCGCGGACGTTACGGAACTGATCGCCGAGGCCGAGGGCGTCCAGCACGCCCCGGGCGTGCAACCCGCCCAGCGGGCGCTGTTCGAGCAGGACGACGAGTCGCAGGAGTAACGCCCGGACGCATTTTGGGCAGGCATTTGAGGGTCCGCTTCGGGCCCGGCAACAGGGAGGTTGCCATGGACACGCGATGGACCACCCGCGTACGGAAGCGCGACGGAAGCCTGGAGCGCTTCGACTCGCGGAAGCTCGCCGCCGCCATCTGGCGCGCGATGCGCAACCCGGACGATCGCTACCGCGACGCCTGGAACCTCGCCGAGGCGATCCGCATCCATCTCGCGCGGAAGCGCGTCCGGACGATCGCCGGCGGCGCGATTTTCGAGATGACCCTCCGCGTCCTCCAGCGCGTCCGGTTCGACGACGCAGCCGAGGAACTCGCCGAGCAGCGATACCGCCGCTGCGCCGCCCGGGCGCGCTTGCGCCTGCGGATCGGCGAGCGGACCGCCCCGTGGGACAAGACGCTGCTGATCCGCCATGCGCGGCGGCGGTGGCGGCTCTCCCGCAGCGCCGCACGCCTGCTGGCCGGCGAGGTCGAACGCGACCTGCTGGAAAACGCCCCGGGTCCGGACCTCCCGGACACCGAGGTGCTCGAAGCCCTGGACCGCCGCGTGGCCGAGTTCGGCCTGGCGGATGCCGTCCCCGTCAAGTAAGAGCAACCGGTCAGGAACCAAGCCGCGAGGACCGCGCCCGATCGCGGGCGCCTGTCTGCTGTATCCTGCGTCCTGTATCTTCCCCGTACCACCCATGGCCAAGACGAAGACCGACGCCCGGACCCGGGCGAAAACGCAGAAGCGGGCGGCCGCCAAGGCCCGCTCCGTCGTCGAGAGCATCGACGCCGAGGCGCGAAACGTCTACGACCGCGTCCGCAAGCAGCGCAAGCCGCAGATGAAGCTGCCCATCCGCTCGCTGAGCAACGTCAGCTACCGCCCGCGAAAAGGGCACTTCGAGCTCAAGGGACGCCACAAGGTCCGCACGCTGACGGTCAACACCGTCAAGACCTTCGCCCAGACGCTGAAAATGCTCGCGATGAGCAAGGACCTCGTCCACACCGGGCGGCACTCGACCAAGCGGGAAGCCTACTACCAGGCGTACAACTGGGGGGAGGCGGCCTTCGGCGGGCAGGGCGAGTCG
>CAYTQL010000157.1:0-7293 GCA_964439555.1 uncultured Planctomycetaceae bacterium
CCACGTCCGACTTGTGCAGGATGTCCGGCGACCAGATCTTCAGCACCACCGGGAAGCCGAGCTGTTCGGCGAGATTGGCCGCCTGCTCGGCGCTGTTGGCCACCGAGCCGCTGGGGGTGACGAAGCCGTAGGCCTCGAGAATCTCCCGTGCGGTCATCTCCCCGAAATCGTAGGTCTGGCGCCGCAGGTGCCGCTCGATGATCTGCTCGACTTTCCGCCGGTTGACCGAGAAGAGCTTCACCACCCGCTTGGGGCGGTTCCGCCAGCGGGTGTAGTCGGTGATCACGCGGACGGTCTCCACGGCCGCCTCGGGCGAATCGTACGTGGGAATGTGTCCGTCGCGGAGGATGCGGTTGGCGTTGGCGACCCGCTCGGCGCCCAGGAAGCACGCCAGGATCGGCTTGCGGGCTTCGGGCTTGGTCGCCTCGCGGTGCGCCTCGGCCACCCGGACCACCGCCCGGGCCGTCTCGTCGCATTCGGTCATGGCGTGCGGCGTGAGCATCACCAGCACGGTGTGGACGTTGGGGTCGTCGAGCACGAGCTGGAGCGAATGCTCGAACCGCTCGGCCAGGGCGTCGCCGAGGACGTCCACGGGGTTGCTCACGTGCGCCCAGTCGGGCAGTTCCGCCGCGAGGTCCCCGCGTGTGCGTTCGGTCAGTTCGGCGATGGTCAGCCCCTGGTCCTCCAGGGCGTCGGTGGCCATGATCGCCGGCCCGCCGGCGTTGGCGATCACCGCCACGTTCGACCCGGCCGGGAGGGGCTGATTGACCAGCGCGTTGGCGAAATCGAACTGCGTCTTGATCGAGCTGCACCGGATGATCCCCGCGCGTTCGAAAACGTACTCGTAGACCTGCTCGGTGCCCGCGAGTCGTCCGGTGTGGCTGGTGGCCGCCTTGATCCCCGCGCCGGTGACGCCCGATTTCATCAGCAGGATGGGCTTCTCGCGGGAGACGCGCTCCGCCTCGCGGACGAAGGCGTCGCCGTCCTTGATGGTCTCGAGGTACCCGGCGATGACGTGGGTGTCCTCGTCGGCGCCGAAATTCCGGAGGATGTCCAACTCGTCGATGTCGGCCTTGTTGCCCATCGAGACCAGCTTGGAAAAGCCGATCTTCGAGGCGTTGGCCATGTCCACGATCGCCGAGAGCAGCGAGCCGGACTGCGAGAAGTACCCGATGCCCCCCGTCGCCGGAAGCTGCCCGCCGAAGGAGGCGTTGAGCTTCGCGCCCGGGCACATCACGCCGATGCAGTTGGGCCCGAGCACCCGGAGCTTCGAGCGGCGAATCGCCTGGAGGAGCTGCTGCTCGCGCTGTCGGCCGGTCTCGCCGATCTCGCGGAACCCGGCGCTGACGACGATCGCCGCCTTCGCGCCGACCTGCGTGCACTGCTCGATCACCCTGACCACCGCCTTGGCGGGCACGACGATGACGACCAGGTCCGGCGCGGCGCGGATCGACTTGAGGTCCGGGTAGCACGTCAGGCCCATCAGTTCTTCGGCCCCGGGGTTCACGGGGTAGACGGGGCCCTCGAAGCCCGCCTCGAGCATGCTGCGGAGGATCTCGTACCCGACCTTGCCCGGCTTGGCCGAGGCGCCGACGATCGCCACCGATCCGGGATGGAAGAAGTCCGCTACGCCCATGGGCACAACTCGACCACAGGTCGGCGGCAGTTGCAACGCTCTGGCTTCGCTCGGAACACACTCGCCTCCTTAGAGCCCTTGGATGGGGAAGACCAGCTCGTGCACCCGCGCGACCGTCCGCGCGATGGTCTCGTCGACCGCCCGTCGCTGCTCGGTCGGGGGGGGCGCCAGCACTCGGTCCCGCAGCCCGCCCTGCCAGTCGGCGCTTTCCAGCATGACCCCGCCGAGCCCGAGGCTCATTTCCCGCTCCGCCTCCGCCTGCCCCGTGAGCACCGCCCACGCCAGGGCCCAGCCCCGCGCGGCGTTCTCGGGATGGTACCCCCCGCCGCCGGTGACCGCGAGGGGGACGGCGAGGTCCCGCACGCGCTCGAGCACCTCGGCGTAGGCGTTGTTGGTGAGGTTGAGCTGCGCCAGCGGGTCGCCGGAGAGGCAGTCCATGCCCACCTCCAGGACGATCATCTGCGGATCGAACGCCCGCAGGACCGGCAGGGCGACCTCGTCGAAGGCGTGGATGTACCGCTCGTCGTAGGTCCCGGGAGGCAGGGGGACGTTGACGGCGAAGCCGCTGCCGGACCCCTCGCCGATCTCCTCGACGGCGCCGGTTCCGGGGAAGATCGTCCGCCCGTCCTGGTGGAAGCTGAGGGTCAGCACGTCGCGGCGGTCGTAGAACGCCGCCTGCACGCCGTCGCAGTGATGGACGTCGATGTCCACGAAGGCGACGCGGTCGAACCGTTCGGCCAGTTCGAGGCACGTCAGGGCGACGTCGTTGACATAGCAGAATCCTGCGGCCAGGGCGGGAAAGGCGTGGTGGTAGCCCCCGGAAGGATTGAATGCGACGCGAACCTCGCCGTCGGCGGCGAGCCGCCCGGCCAGGCGGGTGGCCCCGGCGGCGAGCAAGGCGTAGTCGTACAGTCCGCGGAAGACCGGCGTCTCCGGCGTGCCCAGCCCGGCATGGAGCCCCTCGACGCCCATCTCGCCATCCTGGGCCCGGCGGAGGATGTCCAGATATTCCGGTTGGTGGAGGCGTTCGACGAACTCCCGCGGGGCGGGGTCCGGCTCGACGACCCGCAGATGCTCCCCCGCCAGGAGCCCGGAGGAATAGAGCGTCTTGAGCGTCATCGCCGCCCGCTCGGTCCGGAAGGGGCATTCCGGCGGGTAGCACCACTGCTCGAGCTGCTTGGAGTGTATGAAAGCGGCGTCGATCGGTTCCATGGTCACGTCCGGCGCGCTGCCGCCGAGGGCCTGCCGCGCCCGCCCGACGGTAACGAAGGCTCCCAAGAGTCTACCGGCCAAGGCGCACGCTCACAAGGACCGCCGAGCCCGGCGGGCGTCTTGGATGCGCGTCCGTATTGTGGCGCGGCCATCTTGGCCATGCGTCCCACGACCGTCTCGGGCATGCCGCGAATTTGTCGCGCACCCGGCGTCTTCGGGGTCGGCAGCGCTCCGCCGGCTCACCGGTGCGCACGGACGCGTGCGACGCGGCGGCGCGCCCGCTCGGCGCGGGGGAAAAGCTCGCCGTCCGTCCGGTCTGCCTTCCGCAGCAGTTCGCCCGCGGCGCGGTAGGCGTCCTCGGCGGCGGACAGGTTGCCCAGCTTCTCGTTCAGCACGCCGAGGTTGAAATACGCGTCGGCGTCCGTGGGGTGGTCCGCCAGACGGGCCTCGAGGCGACCGACCGCCGCGGGGTAGTCGCCGCGCTCGACGGCCTGGCGGGTTTCGGCGCCGATCGGCCGGAGCGGTTCGGTCGCGCGGACCTCGGCCGGGCGGAGCATCCCGGCCAGGGACTCGGCCCCGGCGGCGAGCAGTTCGCGGTAGATCGTCTCGATCGGCGGGATGTTCTCCGGGGCGTCCGCCCGGGCGAGCCCCAGCGGACCGCGGGTCCGCGGATCGTCGGCCGAGTCGTATGTCTCATGCGCCTCGACGGCGATCGGCTCGCCCCCGCCGGTGACGGTGAACACGATGCGCGCCTCGGCGCGGCGGCGCAGCGTGGGGACGACCTGTTCGGAGAGTCCCGCCCCCGCCGGGCGGCGGATCGTCCGCTCCCCGGGCGTCTCGGTGCGCTTCAGCGTGCCGGTCGCGCTGACTGCAAGCGTCCCCTCGCCGGGGTCCAGCGCGGCGGTCAGGGCGTCGCGAAGGGCGGCGCCGGGGCGCAGGTCGCCGGGATCCTCCGCCTCGACGGTCACCGCCCCGATTGACCCGACCGCGGCGCCGGCGTCCACGGGTACGTCCGGCGGGAGGACGTAGACGATTTCCACGGTCGGGCCTGCACAACCGGCGAGGCAGAGCAGCCCGGCCGCGATCAGCGAAGTCCGCATGGTAGCTTCTCCTTTCGGCGGGCCTGTCGCGCGCCGCCCGCCCGCGGCATATCCTACGCCGGGCAACCGGCGCGGGCAAACGGCTGAAGCCGCGCGGGGCGGAGGGCGCCCCGCGCGGGCGAGACGCCCCCGCCGCCTTTGCCGTATACTGCCCGGCATGGATACGCCCGAGACGCCCTACCTCACCGGCGCCCTGCCCGGGACCGGCGGGTCGATCAAGAACCGCCCGGAGGACTTCCGCGTGGACGAGGTCCCCCTCTACGAGCCGTCCGGCGAGGGGACGCACGTCTACTTCCGCGTGCTCAAGCGCGGCGTGCCGACCCCCGCAGCCGTCGGACGCATCGCCGGGTACATGGGCGTCAAGCCCCGGGAGATCGGCTTCGCCGGGCTGAAGGACGCCGCGGCCGAGACGACCCAGACGATGTCCCTCGAGCACGCCGACGCCGGGAAGCTCGCCGCCTACGCCGACCCGCAGGTCCGCGTGCTCTGGACCGACCGGCACACCAACAAGCTCCGCCCGGGGCACCTGAGGGGCAACCGCTTCACGATCCGCATCCGCGGCGTGGGCGAAGCGGAACTGTCCCCCGCGCGGGACGTGCTGGCGGTGCTCGAGCGCCGCGGGACGCCCAACTACTTCGGCCCGCAGCGGTTCGGGACGCGCGGGGATACCGCGAAGCTCGGGGAGCGGCTGGTCCGCGGCGACCTCGAGGGCTTCGTCCGGCAACTGCTCGGCGGGGCGCTTCCGTGCGATCCGCCCGAGGTCCGCGCCGCGCGCGACGCCTTCGACGCGGGGTTCCACAACCGCGCCCTGAAGCTCTGGCCTCGACAGTGTGCCGACCCGCGCCGGGCGCTCCAGGCCTATCGCAGAAAGGGCAAGCCCGGCCCGGCCGTCTCGGCCGTCAACAAGCGGATGCGCCGCCTGTACGTCAGCGCCTTCCAGAGCGCCCTGTTCAACGCGGTGCTCGCCCGGCGGATCGACAGCATCGACCGGCTCTTCGCCGGCGATTTCGCCCAGAAACCCACCGGCGCGGGCTTCCTCGTGGAGGACCCCGCCGTCGAGCAGCCTCGCGTCGAGGCCTGGGAGATCAGCCCGACCGGGCCCATCCTCGGCAGCCGGACCACCCCCGCCGAGGGCGAGCCCGGGCGGATCGAGCAGGCGGTTTTCGACGAATGGGACCTCTCCGCCGAGGACTTCCGCCGCGTCGGCTCGCTGAAGGTCAAGGGCGCCCGCCGCCCGTTACGCTTCCGGGTGAAGGCGCCGACCCTTTCGACCGGGCGGGACGAGCACGGCGAGTACCTGGAGCTGAGCTTCGAGGCCGCCGCCGGCGCCTACGCCACCGTGGTCCTGCGGGAGATTATGAAGGACGAGCCGGGCCCGCGGACCCGCTGACTCGTTGTTCCGCGGGCCGGACGTCCCTCAACCGTCGTCGCGCCGGACGCCCCCGGAGCCCGGGACCCGCAGCACGGCAACGAGCTACATGATCCACTCGACGTCGCGCTGCCCGAGGGCGTGGTTGGCGGCGCGGGCGAGGACGAACAGCAGGTCGCTGAGGCGGTTGAGATAGTGGAAGATCACCACGGGGATTCTCGTCTCGGCGTCGACGGCGCGGATCGTTTGCCGCTCGGCCCGGCGGCAGACGGTGCGGGCGAGGTGGAGTCGGCAGGCCAGCTCGCACCCGCCGGGGTGGATGAAGTGCTTCAGTTCGGGCAGTTCGGCGCAGAATTCGTCGATCCGCGTCTCCATCGCCCGGATCATCTTCTCGCGCAAACCGGCGAACGGGCGCGTCGAGGTCCCCGCGGCCGAGAGCATCGCCCCGGCGGCGAAGAGTTGCTCCTGGACGGGCCCGAGCGTCTCGCGGATCGCGTCGTGGGCGCCGCGCTCGCAGGCGGCGATGCAGTGACCGATGTGGGCGTTGAGCTCGTCGAGCGTTCCGACCGCCTCGCAGCAGGGATGGGCCTTGAGAATCCGCTCGCCCCCCGGCCGGGCGGTGTAGCCTTCGTCGCCGGTCTTGGTGTAGATCTTCATGTCCCTACCTTACCGGGAACGCCGCGCGATGTCACCCGGGCGGCGCTTCGGGGACTGCGTCCGACCGGTTCGGGCCCTTACTCCCGCGATTCGCTGCACTTAGGATCGACGAAAACCCCCGTAAACCGGGCGTTTTCGCTGGCATCGCCCGCGAAGAACTGCGATAATGCCGTAATGATCCCGAGGCCGCGCGGCGGGGGCTCGTGCCGAACCCGGATGTGTTCGATCTCCGGGCGAGGTCCAGCCCCGCGGCCGTCCCGGCGGAGACGGTCCGCCTGCACCATGAGGAGGCCTTCGTGGCCAAGGAACCGGCCGAGCTGCTGAAGGAATCGCACAAGTACGACGAGTCGCAGATCAAGGTCCTCCGGGGCCTCGAAGCCGTCCGGAAGCGTCCGGGCATGTACATCGGCGACACCACCCCCCGCGGGCTGCACCACCTCGCCTGGGAGATCGTCGACAACGCCGTGGACGAAGCCATGGCCGGGCGGTGCAGCACGATCACCGTCACCATCCACCCCGACGGATCGGTGAGCATCACCGACGACGGCGTGGGCATCCCCGTCGGACCTCACCCGACCGAGAAGGTCTCCACGCTGGAGGTGGTCTTCTGTCATCTCCACGCCGGCGGGAAGTTCGACCACGGCGTGTACAAGGTCTCTGGCGGGCTCCACGGGGTCGGCGCGTCGGTGGTCAACGCCCTGAGCGAGTGGATGGACGTCGAGGTTTGCCGCAAGGGGACGGTCTGGCAGATGGAGTTCGAGCGGGGCCTCAAGACCGGCGAGCTCAAGAAGATCGGGCAGCGGAAGCGTTCGGGCACGAAGGTCACCTTCGCCCCGGACCCGGAGATTTTCCCGGACACCCGCTTCCGCTACGAGGTGCTCCAGACCCGCCTGCGCGAGCTGGCGTATCTCAACGAGGGGCTGACGATCAAGCTCAAGGACGAGCGGAACGACAAGGAGCAGGTCTTCGAGTACAAGAAGGGGCTCATCGCCTTCGTCGAGCACCTCAACGACGGCAAGCAGACGCTCCACAAACCCTGCGTGATCACCAAGCAGGACGAGGAGACCAAGCTGCTGATCGACGCCGTCCTGCAGTACGCCGATGGATACTCCGAGACGATCTTCTCCTTCGCGAACAACATCAACACGCTGGAGGGCGGAACGCACCTTTCCGGGTTCAAAAGCGCCCTGACGCGGACGCTGAATTACTACACCCGCCGCGAGGCGAGCTCGAAGAGCAAGAACGGCAAGCTCCCCTCCGGCGACGACCTGCGCGAGGGGCTCACCGCCGTGGTCTCCGTGAAGGTGGTGGTGATATAC
>CAYTQL010000158.1:0-5684 GCA_964439555.1 uncultured Planctomycetaceae bacterium
TGCACGTCCGGTTCGGGGTTGGGGCCGGGGCGGCAGTGCCCCGGCCCACACCACCCGATGTGCCGCACGCGCCCGTCGCCCCTGGCGGCGACGACAGCCTCCAGTGCCCCGCCGGGCGCGAGGATCTCCTCGGCCTCGGCCGCCGACGCGACCCCGTGGAACTGGTAGAGGTCGAACCGGTCGGTCTGAAGGCGGCGGAGCGATTCGCCCAGCTCCGCCTCGGCCTCCGCGGCGGAACGCTTGCCCGTCTTGCACGCCAGGAAGACCTCGTCGCGATAGGGTTCCAGCGCCGGGCCGAGCCGCTCCTCGGCGTTCCCGTACGCCGGGGCCACGTCGAAGTAGTTGATCCCCCGCTCGATCGCCCGGCCGACCAGCTCAGCCGCACGGTCCGGGCTCTGGTCCCGGACAACGATCCCGCCGAAGCCGATCACCGAAAGCCGTTCGCCCGTGTCGCCCAGTGTGCGCTTTTGCATGGAATCTCCTTCCTCGGAATGGTAGGTCCGACGCCGCCGGGGGCGACCCGCCCGTGCAAGAAAGCCCGCCCTTTGCGGTCGGGCGACCGGGTCTCGCCGAGAATGCGCCAAGGTCCCGCCCGGGAGGTCACGCCACCAGCACGCGGCGGACGCGGGCGCCGAGGCGGCAGGTGAGTTCGTAGGGGATCGTCCCGGCCAGGGCGGCGAGGCGTTCCACCGAGTGCGGGTCCTCGCGGCGGGGGGAGAGGATTTCGACCTCGTCCCCCACGCTCGCGGCGGGCACGTCGGTCAGGTCGATGATCGTCTGGTCCATCGACACCCGCCCCATGATCGGGGCGTCGGCGCCGCGGATGCGCATCGTCGCCCGGTTGCCGAGGCAGCGGAAATACCCGTCGCCGTAGCCGACCGGGACCAGCCCCAGGCGCGACGCCCGCTCGCAGGTCCGGCTCAGCCCGTAACCACACCGCGACCCGGCCGGGACGTCCTTGAGCTGCATCAGCCGCCCGGTCAGCCGCAGGCACGGGCGGAGGTCCGGGCGGTTGGCGACCTCCGCCGACGGGAAGTACCCGTAGCAGGCGATGCCCGGGCGGACCATGTCCAGGCGGGTCTCGGGGAGGTCCAGGGTTGCGGCGGTGTTGGCGGCGTGAAGGAGGACTTCCGCGGACCGCAGCGGCTCGGCTACGTCGAGAAACCGCTGCAACTGCTGTAGCGTGAAGGACTTGTCCGCCTCATCGGCCGTGGCGAAGTGCGTGTAGAGCCCGCCGAGGCGTACGTGCCCGGCAGCGCGGACCGCGTCGATCACGGCCGGGGCGCGCTCGGGCAGGGCGCCGGAGCGGGTCATGCCGGTGTCGATCTTGACATGCACATTCGCGAGGCGCCCCAGTCCGGCGGCGGCGGCTTCCACGGCGGCGACTTCCCCGGGCTCCACGAGCGTCATCGTCACGTCGCGGGCGATCAGCTCGGCGAGGGTCTTCCGCATCCCGGGTCCCTCGGCCAGGGCGCACGGGGTGAAGAAGGTCAGGATCGGCAGCGTCGCGCCGTGCTGGCGCAGGCGGACGGCCTCGTCGGGCGTCGCCACCGCCAGGGCGTCGGCGTCGGATTCGAAGGTCGGCAGCAGCTCGGCGACACCGTGCCCGTAGGCGTCCGCCTTGACCACCGCGCAGAGCCGCACTCCCGGCCCGGCGGCCCCCCGCAGCCGCCGCAGATTATGGCGCACCGCCGCGGCGGAAACGTGAGCGGTGAGGTAGCTGGCGTCTTCTTGCATGGTCGGCTATCGCGCGATCTTGGGGAATCCGCTCCCGGTCGCGGGAATGGGCAATGTCAGATGCGGAATCCGCACTCCGTCGTTCACTTCACCTCCCGCATCTTCACCGGTCTCTTCTCCTTCGCGGAGACAACCACGGCCTCGAGAACGCGCTGGGTCTGGTAGGCGTCCTCGAAGTCGGGCAGGGGGACCACCGGGTCTTTCCCGGCGAGGATGCGGAGGATGTCGTACGCCTGGTTGATGAAGCTGTGCTCGTAGCCGATGACGTGGGCGTCCGGCCAGTAGGCCTCGGCGTAGGGGTGGTCGCCGCCGTGGGTGCAGATGATCGTCGTCCAGCCCTGCACCGCGCGGGGGCGGGAGTTGTCGTAGTACTCCAGTTCGTTCATCCGCTCGAAGTTGAAGCGGACGGCGCCCTTCGAGCCGCTGATCTCGAAGCCGTTCTTGTTCTGGTTGCCCGTGGCGAAGCGGGTGGCCGCGAAATGCCCCATCGCCCCGCCCTCGAAGCGGCAGAGGAACTCGGTGGCGTCGTCCACGGTGACCTTGCCCTTCTTCTCGGAGCTCTTGAGCCCCGCGGCGATCCCTCCGGCCGCGACGCCCTCCTGGAGGTTCCGCTCCTTGATGAACGTCTCGGCGAAGGCGCCGCTGATCTCGGTGATCTCCTCGCCGGTGACGAAGCGGCACAGGTCGATGACGTGGGCGCCGAGGTCGCCGTGGGAGCCGCTTCCGGCTTTCTTCTTCTCGAAGCGCCACGCCAGCGGCACCTCGGGGTCGTTCGCCCAGTCCTGGAGGTAGTACGCCTGAACGTGGCGAATGTCGCCGAGCTTGCCGGCGCGGGCAAGCTGATATGCCAGCGCCACGGCCGGGCAGCGGCGGTAGTTGTAGCCGATGAAGGTCCGGACGCCGGCCTTCTTGGCCAGGCGGACCATGTCGCGCCCCTCGTCGAGGGTGCGGGCGATGGGCTTCTCGCAGGCGACGTCCTTGCCCGCCTCCAGGGCGGCGGAGGCGACCTTCGCGTGCAGGAAGTTCGGCACGACGATGTCCACCAGGTCGATCTCCGGCGAGCGGACGAGCTTGCGATAGTCCGTGGAGATGTTCGCCCAGCCCCACAGGTCCGCGAAGGCCTGCGGATTCTCTTCCGGCTGGCCGAAGCAGGTGTGCATCACCGGCGTCAGCGGCGGATCGAAGAACCGCGGGACCTGCGTCCACGCGTTCGAGTGCGTCCGCCCCATGAAGCCCTGCCCGATCATCCCGATGTTGAGGCGCTTCTGCTTGGCCATTCTCTGGTCTCCGCTTGAATGCCGACTTCTCGGAAATGCCCGAGCGGGATGATAGGTCCAGCCGCACGGGGACGCAACCTCACGGGGCGTCCTCTCAGGGCGAAGGCAGTTGCCGGCGGCCCCGCCGGGCCGTGCGGCTTACGCCGTCTCCTCGCTGGCGCGGCGGAGGGCCTGGTCCAGGTCGCCCATGATGTCCTCGACGTCCTCGACGCCGAGGGCCAGGCGGATCAGCGTGTCGGTGATGCCCAGCTCGTAGCGCCGCTCGCGCGTCTCGTGGTAGTAGCTCACGATCGCCGGATGGGTAATCAGCGTCTCCACGCCGCCCAGCGACGGGGCGATGAAGCAGAGGCGGAGGTTGTCGAGGAACCGCTTGGCGGTCTCGAGCCCGCCCTGGATGTCGAAGGTGACCACGCCGCCGAAGCCGCTCATCTGGGTCCGGGCGACCTCGTGATGCGGGTGGCTGGGCAAGCCCGGGTAGTAGACGCGCTCGATCAGCGGGTGCCCTTCGAGGTACTCGGCGACCCGCTGGGCGTTGCGGTTCTGGACGTCCACGCGCAGGGCGAAGGTCTTGAGCCCCCGCAGCAGCAGGTAGCAGCAGTGGGCGTCGATCACGCCGCCGATGGCCTTGTGCAGCAGGCGGATGGGCTCGATCAGCTCGCGGCGCCCCAGCACCGCCCCGGCCAGGATGTCGTTGTGCCCGGCGAGGTACTTGGTGAGGCTGTGAATGACCAGGTCCACGCCCCACTCCAGCGGGCGCTGGTTGGCGGGCGTGGCGAAGGTCGAGTCGATCACCGTCAGCACGTCGTGCTTCGCGGCGATGGTCTTGAGCTTCTCGAGGTCGAAGATGTTCAGGTACGGGTTGGTCGGGCTCTCGGAGAAGATGAATTTCGTCTCGGCCCGCACGGCCTGGTCGAGGGCGTCGTAGTCGCCGAAGGGCACCACGGTGCAGTCGACGCCGAAGCGTCGGAGGTAGGAATTGCAGAACTCCAGCGTCTTCTTGTAGGCGTCGTCGGTGATGACGATGTGATCGCCGCTTTCGACGAGGGCGAGGATCGTCGTGGTGATTGCGCTCATCCCGGAGGAGAAGATCACGCAGTCGGCGGCGCCTTCCATCTCGGCGAGGCGGCGCTGGGCGACCCGCTCGGTGGGGTTGCCGTAACGCCCGTACTCGAAGCGCTCCTTGCCCTCCTTGGTGTAGGCCTCGACCTCGCGGGAGTCCTTGAAGGCGTAGGTCGAGGACTGCACGATCGGCGTCGTGATCGCGTCGGCGTAGTGCTCCCGGTCCTCCCCGGCGTGGATCGCCCGGGTGGAAATCCCGCGGATCAGGTCCTTCCGCTGCGGTGTGCTCTCGCTCATGGCTGCCTTTCCGAACCCCCCGAACCGCGGACAACGCACCGCCCCAGAGCCTACCGCCGCCGCCTCGCCGGTGCAACGCCGCCGCCTTCGCAGTACGGCGCGTTGCCCGACCGGGCGGGGGCGAGTACACTTCGCCGTCCCATGAGCGGATATCGACTGATCGCATTGGACATCGACGGAACCCTCGCCATGCCGGGGACCGAGGTGTCGGAGGACACGACCGAGGTGCTGCGAACCTGCGCGGCGCGCGGGGTGCGGGTGGTCCTCGCGACGGGCAAGCGGTTCGAGAGCATCGAGCCGCTGATGCGGCGACTGGGGCTCTCCGGGGCGTGTATCACCTGCAACGGGGCGATGACGATCCGGGCGGCGGATCATGCGCTGCTGGTCAGCGAACTGCTCGAGCCCTCACAGGCCCGCGGGGTGCTCGACGACCTGGCCGCCCGGGACCTGGCCAACGTCGCGGTGTTCACCGATCGGGAGATCGTCCTGGCGGGACGGAACTTCGCATGGGAGCAGCTCGAGAACGTCTACCGCGAGCGCCCGCTCCGGGTCGTCGACGACCTCCGCGCCGCGGCCGGGGGAAAGGTCGCCAAGATCCTCGTCGCCGTTCCGGGCGAGGACCGCATCCGCGAGGCGTTCCAGTCCCTGGCCCGGCGCTGGGCGGATGAGCTGACGGTGACGCTGACGACGTCGGTGTTCTTCGAGTTCCACCGTCCGGAGGCGTCCAAGGGGCGCGCGCTGCGCCGCCTGGCCGGGCAGGAGGGCATTTCCATGGAGCAGGTCATGGCGATCGGGGACCACGACAACGACCGGGACATGCTCGCGGCCTCGGGATTGGGAGTGGCGGTCGCCAACGCCACCGACGCGGCGAAGGCGGCCGCGGACGTGACGGTCGCCTCCTGCGCCGACGGCGGCGTCGCCGAGGCGGTCCGCCGCTACGTGCTGGAGGCATAGCGGGCGTCGATCCGCTACACTGACCCGATGGGCGCCGTCCTCAATACGCTTGGTCCGGTCCTGGTCCTGATCGCCCTCGGCGCGGCGCTGCGCAGGGGGCGCTTTGCGCCGCCGGAGTTCTTCGCAGCGCTGAACCGGCTGGTCTACTGGGTGGCGCTTCCGGCGCTGCTGTTTTTGAAGATCTCCACCGCCCGTTCGGCGCTGGGCGGCGAGGCGACGCGGTTGTTCGCCGTCCTGCTGGCGGTGATGCTGGTGACGATCGCCGCGGCGTTGGCCGTCGGGTTGGTCGCGGGCATCGCCCGCCGGTCGCTCGGGGCGTTCATCCAGGCGGCCTACCGCGGGACCCTCGCCTTCGTCGGG
>CAYTQL010000158.1:5694-6614 GCA_964439555.1 uncultured Planctomycetaceae bacterium
TCCCGGTGATCGCCTTCGCCGTCGATCCGCTCCCGAACGCCGACGCCCTGACCACCGTGGCCATCCTCGCCCTGGCGCCGCTGATTCCGCTGTACAACGTCGCGGCGGTGATCGCCCTGGTCGCCGGCAACGGGGGGCACGCCGACCGGCGGGCGGCGATCCGGCGTTCGCTCCGGAGCATCCTGACCAACCCGCTGGTGATCGCCTGCGTCGCGGCGATTCCGTTCTGGCGGATCGGAATGGACTGGCCGGCGTGGCTGGAACGGTCGCTGGCGGCGCTGTCGGGGGTCGCGTTGCCCCTGGCGCTGATCGGCATCGGGGCGAGCCTGAGGATTGACCGCGTGCGGGCGAATTTCCGAAGTTCGCTGCTCGCCGGCGTCCTGCGCGTCGCGCTCGGGCCGGTCCTGGCATGGGCGATCGCCTCCGCCGCCGGGCTCTGCGATGCGCTGACGCTCCTGGCGATGGTCTTCATGGCCTGCCCGACGGCCGTGGCGAGCTACGTCGTCACCGACCAGCTCGGCGGGGACGACGAACTGGCCGCCGGCGCGGTGGTCGTCAGCACCGTCGCCTCCTTCCCCGCCCTCGCCGCCGTCCTCTACCTCGCGGGGAGATGAGGGTCGCTCCGCGGCGAATGCCGTCGCCGTATCCCCCCGGGTCCGCCTAGAGATCGACCTCGGCGGCGACCAGGTCTTCGTACGTTTCGCGGCGACGGACGAGGCGGGCGGCGTCGCCCTCGACGAGCACCTCGGCCGCGCGGGGGCGGGAGTTGTACTGCGAGCTCATCGTGAACCCGTACGCTCCGGCGCTGAAGAACGCCAGCAGGTCGCCGCGCTGCACCGGCGGGAGTCGCCGCCCCTTCGCCAGGAAGTCGCTCGTCTCGCAGACCCCGCCGACCACGTCCACCATTTCGCAGGCCCGGT
>CAYTQL010000158.1:6624-7143 GCA_964439555.1 uncultured Planctomycetaceae bacterium
TCCACCTCGCGACGCGGCGCCCCGCCCCCTTCGGTCAGGCGCGTCGGCCAGGCGAAGTGCTCGCTCTCGTACAGCGCCGGGCGGAGCAGGTCGGTCATCGCCGCGTCGGCGATGACGAACTTGCGGTCCCCGCCCTGCTTGACGTACTGCACCCGCGTCAGCAGGATGCCCGCGTTCGCCGCGATCTGTCGTCCGGGTTCGAGCACCACCTCCAGCCCGCGCCCCTTGAGCAGCGGGACGATGTGCTTGGCGTAGTCGGCGGCCAGCGGCGAGGCGTCCTGCTCGTAGTCGGCCGCGTAGCCCCCGCCGATGTCCAGCAGGCGCACCGAGTAGCCCCGCTCGCGCAGGCGGTCGATGAGGGCGAGGATCTTGGTGATCGCGTTGACGTACGGCTCGGCCGAGTAGATCGGGCTGCCGATGTGGATGTGGATGCCCTCGACTCGGGCGTGCTCCTTGCCGGCGTAGGCGTCGAAGAACCGCTCGGCCCGTTCGAGATCCACGCCGAACTTCGTCTCCTTC
>CAYTQL010000159.1:0-7118 GCA_964439555.1 uncultured Planctomycetaceae bacterium
GGGCGCCGAGGAGGGCGTGCTCTGGTTGACCAGCGATTTCAACTGCACCGTCACCGACCCAGCGTACGTCAACGACATCCTCGACCGGCTGGTCGTCGAGCATCCGCGGCTTTACGGGATGATCCTCTACGTCGAGCAGCCCTTCCCGTACGACCTGGAGGCCAACCGCATCGACGTGCACTCGGTCAGCGCCCGCAAGCCGCTGTTCATGGACGAATCCGCCCACGACTGGCGCCTGGTGCGCCTGGGGCGCTCGTTGGGCTGGACGGGCGTAGCCCTCAAGACGTGCAAGACCCAGACCGGCGCCCTGCTGAGCCTCTGCTGGGCGAAGGCCCACGGGATGACGCTGATGGTGCAGGATTTAACCAACCCGATGCTCGCCCAGATTCCTCACGTCCGCCTGGCCGGCCACGCCGGAACCATCATGGGCGTGGAGACCAACGCGATGCAGTTCTACCCCGAGGCGTCCAACGCCGAGGCGGAGGTCCACCCCGGCCTCTACCGCCGTCGCGACGGGTTCGTGGACGCAAGCACCCTCGACGAGACCGGCTTCGGATACCGCGTCGACGAGATCGACCGCGAGCTGCCCGAGCCCGCGGGCTCGTTCGGCGCAGGCTGAAGCGGATGCGCCCGCGACCGTTCATCGCGGTAGATCGCCCGCACCCACCACGCCCGCTTTTGTGCCCACGGCGCACGATGCGACAGGACAGGTAAGTCAGGCCCGGTCCTTCCGACCCTCAAGGCGGTTCCCTCCCCCGCCGATTGCCCCCGCCGATTGCATCTTGTTTCTCCCGTCCCGCCGGGTTCCACTGATACCGTCGGTGGGTCGGAGCCTGCCGTTTCCTGAGATCCCGGCGAGGGAGCGGACATGATCAGCTACCAGTGCAAATGCGGGATGGTCTTCGCGGTCGACGACTCCTACAAGGGCCAGGAGGTCCTCTGCCCCCGCTGCGGCGAGCGGGTGAGCATGAACAACCTCAAGCGGGCCTCGAAGCAGGCCGGCGAAGACGTCGGCGTCTGGCGAACCCGCCGATGGACCGGCGTCTTCTGGGGCGCGGTGCTGCTGGCAACGCTGGCGATCCCCTGGACCGTCGCCGACGGATGGACCGGCAACCTCGTCGAGCAGATCCGCCAGGACCCGCTGAACGAGGCGTACCGACCGCTCTACACCGCCGCGGTCGCGGGCATCCTGGTGCTGGCGTTCGGGCTCTTCCTCCCGCGGACGCCGCTGGCGCTGGCGTACCTGGTCATCGGCGGCGCCGCGGCCGCGGGGTTCGTGTACTACCTCGGCGGGCTGCTGACGCTCTGGCCCCCGGATGCGGCGCTCGACGAACGGACGCTCGCGCTGCTGATGCTCAACGTCGGACTTCCGCTGATGCTCGCCGGGACGATGTTCCGGACGCGCATCGGGCAGAACACCTTCGCCGGGGTCCTCCAGTTGCTCCTCGCGGCCGGGGCGCTGGCGTGGCTGGTCTACGGGATCATCGAAACGGTCCCCGAGTTCCGTGCGGCACTGAAGAGCTCGCAGGACGCGATCGCCGCGGCCGGGTCGAGCACCCAGCCGGCAGACGCCCTGGACACCCCGGCCTTCCGGATGTTCCTCGTCGAGTTGGGCGGGCTCGTGCAGTTCGGCGTCCTGGCGCTGGCGGCGCTGCTGAGCCTGCTCCACGGCATCCTGCTCAAGAAGAAGCTCCGCGGGCTCGGGCTGCTGGCGCTGACGCTGGGCTGGCTGGCGATCTTCCTCGGCGGGCTCTACACCTACGGGGCGCGGACGATCGCCCTGGACGTCTTCGTGGAGGGCGCCGCCTTCGGCGAGGCGGTCGCGATGCGGGCGAGGAGCCTGCTGTTCTTCGTAGCGGCGTTCGCCATAGTGGTCATCACCTGCGAAGGGCTCTCCGCCCTCCCGGCGATGCTCATCGCCCGGAAACGCAAGAAAGCCAGGAACGGCTGAAACCAGCGACAACCGCGGAGGCGGGGCGCCTCGTTTGAGTCGAAGTACTCGTCGGTCGGGTCGAAGGCCGGCACGGCCGCGAGGGCGATGGTCAGCTCCCCCTCCGCCCGGCCCGGCAACCGGGCTTGACGAGGACCGCCTTGCCCGGTTCGAGCGCCTCCCAGCGCCCGTCGAGTTCCATCCGCCCGGAGCCATCGAGGACGTCGTACACCTCGGTCGAGGTGCGGTGATAGTGCCGCTTCGCCCCCTGCGGCCCCGCCGTCTCCGGCAACGCGCTTGCGGCTCGCGGTCAGCCGCGAAGCGCTACTCCGCCTGCACGTCCGAGACGACCCGCCGCAGGTACGCCGCTTCCTTGGTGAGCACCTCGGTCATCTTCTCGTTGTCCTTCTCGTGGTAGAACGGCATCCACACGAAGGTCCCGTCGAAGTCGATCTCCTTCAGCGAGCGGACCAGGTCGTACCAGTCGGTGACGCCCTCGTACAGCGGCGCCCAGCCGAGCGACCAGCCCTTCCGCTCCCCGTCGGCCGAGAGGTAATCGCGGGTGTATGCGGCGTCCTTGACGCCGATCGCGACCAGCCGATCGCCCAGGAGCTTCGCCGAGCGCCCCCACTTCTCGAAGCCTTCGAACGCCTGGTTGCCCGGGTCCAGCATGATCCCGATCGCCTCGGCGGGCAGCCCGCGCGTCAGGTAATGCGCGCCGGTCGCCGAGGGAATCAGCGTCCCGTGGTGTACCTGGTAGACGCACCGGATGCCGATACCGCCGCAGATCTTCGCGACCTGCTGCATCTGCTGATGCGCCTCGTCCAGCGCCACGCCGACGTCGTCCGGCCGGCCGCGGAAATAGCCCATGCGGAAGGCCGTGATCCCGTTGTCGGCCAGGACCTTCAGCGGGTCGGAATCTTCGATGATCTGCTCTGCGCTGAACCCGGCCGTGCAGAAATGGATGCCCACCCCCGCCTGTTCCATCGCCTTGACGAAGGCGGGGACGTCGTCGCGCAGGGAGTCCGGCTGGCACCAGTAGCCCTTGCGGATGGTCAGGTTGACGGTGTCGAGCCCGACGGTGCGGACCAGCTCGGCCAACTCCTGGACCGAAAGGCTTTTGTAGAACTTGGGAAACAGGCTGAAGCTCGCGTTCATGGTTCTCCCTTCGCGCTGGGGGGACGAAGAGCAAACCATACCGCGCCGACGCGGGCAATCAAGCGCGGGCATGCGCCGATCGCGGGTTTGCCGACGCCGGGCCGATCGACTATTCTCCAGCCTGGCGCCGGGCCGGGCTCGTTGGCGCGGGCTCGTTGTACTCCGCGTCCTCTGCGATCCCTGCGGTGAACTCGAAGGTACACCATGAAACTCGCCAGCTACATCATCGACGGACACCGGAGCTTCGGCGTGGTGGGAGACGAGGGCGTCTTCGACGTGCCGACCGCCTGGCCGGACGGGCCCGGCTCCCTGCGCGCGGCGCTGGAATGCGAAGCGATGGGGCGCATCCGGGAGCGGGCGACCACGGGCAAACCCACGCTCTCGCTCGACGAGGTCACGCTTTTGCCGCCGGTCCCCGACGCGCCGAAGGTCTTCGGGCTGGCGGTCAACTACGCCGAGCACCACAACGAGTTCGACCGCGGCGCCCCCCTGCCCGACGACCCCCGCCGCCGCACCACGCCGCGCCCGTTCCTCATGCCTCCGACGGTGCTCATCGGCCCGGGCGAGGTCATCCCCTACCCCGCCACGAGCCGGCAGGTGGACTACGAGGTCGAACTGGCCGTGGTGATCGGGCGGAGGTGCAAGGCGATTGCCCCGGACGAAGCGCCGGGCGTCATCGCCGGCTACACGATCGCCAACGACGTCTCCGCCCGCTCGGCCACGTTCGCCGAAGGACGCGAGGAGCGGTACAAGGACGACTTCTTCGACTGGCTGCACGGCAAGTGGTGCGACGGCTTCTGCCCGACGGGCCCCTGGCTGGCGACGCCCGAGGAAATCGGCGACCCGCAGGACCTCGCCATCCGCTGCCGGGTCAACGGCGAGCTCCGCCAGGACGCCAACACCCGCTGCATGATCTTCCCGGTCGTCGAGCTGGTCAGCTTCATCTCCCACCTGGTGACGCTGACCCCCGGCGACCTGATCGCCACGGGCACCCCGTCCGGCGTGGGCATGGCCGAGGGACGCCTGCTGTCCGAGGGAGACGAGATCGTCTGCGAGATCGAGCGCATCGGCCGGCTGGTCAACCGCCTGGGAGCTGAGCCGGACGCCTTCTACCGCCCCTGCTCGCCGTGAGCGGACCGCGGGGTTGAGCGGGTCCGACGAAAACCCGCCGCCCGGGCCCGTCGGCTACAACCGCCACTGTTCGACCAGTTCATCCAGGCGGGCGGCGATCCTGCGGTGCTCCGTAACGACGCGACGCAGGTCGCGCGGGCGGTCTGTCAGCTCGTAGAGCGACTTGAGCAGCCCCAGCGCCTGCGACCGGGCCAGCAGAATCCGCGCCGCGTCGGGGCCCGCGATCTTCATGTTCCCCAGCCGCCGCTGCTCGCGCTCCAGGAAGTCGATCAGCCATCCCCGGCTGAGCCGCCCCAGTTCGTAGAGCCTTCCCGCGCGGTTGTAGATCGCGTCGTTGGGCAACGCCTCGGCCCCGCGGCGCAGGGCTTCGTGAATCTGCTCCGGTTGCTGGCCCGCCACGGCCGGGGAGGTGATCGCCATGGCGTGGGACAGCGTCGCGACCGGCTCGCCGGGATAGCGAAGCTCCCCCTCCAGGGCAAGGCGGATCGCCTGCCCCGAGGCAGCCAGGCGGGGGTTCGCCAGGACCATGTTCCGCCCGTCGTGGTAGATCGTCACCCAGGGGTCGGGTGGAACCAGCGCGTCGCGGATGAGCCGCCGGTTCGTCGGGTCCCAGGGCACGATCACGTACTTCACCCCGTGCTTCGCCAGCAGCCGCAGTCCCGGGCGGGCGCCCCGGCGCCCGGCGTACAACGCCTGCCGCTGGAGGAACTCCGCCTCCGTGTAGACCTGCTGCGCCCGCCCACCGACGTAGAGCTTCAACTCCGGAACGCGCCAGCGCAGGTAGCCTTCCCACCGCCACTCCTGGAAGACCGGGCCTTCGAGGTCGTTCGCTTCCAGGAAGTCGGCCGCCCTGGCCGGGAAGGCCTCGCCCACCTGGTGCATCCGGTCGAAGAATCTTTCGGACTGGTAAGTCGGGTTCTGCGGGTGGTACAGCCACGCCTCCCTCCGGATGAGCAGCCCCGCCCCGACCAGGAGCATCGCCGCAAGGGCGACGGTCACGCGCCAGCGCCCGAGGCGCTCGGCGAGCCAGTCGAGTTGACCGGCGATCAGCGGCGCGGAGACCACCATCGCCAGCGGGATGAACCGGCGGGACCGGATCGCCATCGACATCGCCAGGACAGTCAACGCCGCCTGGAACAGCGCCGCAGGCCGGTCCGCCCGCGCGGCGCCGGCGGCGTCCCGCGGCAGGATGCGCAGGCTCAAGACGCCCAGGGCCCACGCCAGCGCCGCTGCGAGGGCCAGGAAGATCAGCGCCGTGCGGCGCATCTGCTCGATGTCCCGGACCGCCTCCCGGGCGCGCACGTGTTCGCCGACGCCCGTGAGCAGCACCGTCGCCAGGATGCCGGTAACGATGAGCACCTGCACCAGCGCCGCGCTCCGGGCGGCCGGGGGAGCCTGCCTGCCCTTTCGCGCCCGCCCCAGCGCCACCGCCTGGCGGACGGCGCCGAGCCCCACCAGGGCCGCCAGCACGATCCAGAACTCGCGCATCGTCCCGAACCGTCCGGCGTCGAAGACGCTGCGCCACTCGGCGACGGTCCGCCAGACCTCGCTGCCGGCGACCACGAAGGGATGGACGAGGTTCTCGACGGGGTACGGGGTGGCCAGTCCGGCCAGGAGAATCGCCCCGGCCGTCGCCCCCGCCGCTGGCCAGTGCCGCCGCAGCGCGGGGCCCAGCCCCTCCCTCATGGCGGTGAAGGCGACCTGGAGCAGCGTCCAGAGCCCGAGCATCCCGAGCCCGAAAAGGAACCCCCCGTGCGCATTGGCCCACAGCCAGACCCCCGCCGCCGACGCCCACGCCGCGTGACGATGCCGCCGCTGGAGGAAGAGCGTCCAGAGCAGCAGCGGGACCATCACCAGCGTGGTGAGGTTCGGGCGCATGTCGATGTAGCCGTGCGCGGCCAGGACGACGCCCCCCGCCGCCAGGGCGCCGACCTCGGCGCGAACACCCCGCGCCCGCGCCGCCAGCGTCAGGAAGCCCGCCAGCGCGGCGATCATCAGGAACTTGAGCACCAGGATGCCGGTCTCCCCGGCTGCGCGGTACGCCAGGTACGTCGCCAGGTGGGTCCCCCAGTTCTGGTTGATCCAGACGCGGTCCCCGGTGAGGTAGGACCATTCGTCGGGCGAGGCGAGCTTGCCCTGCATGATGTCCCGCCCGGCGGCCAGGCCGACGTAGAGGTCCCCGATCGGGCGGGGGATCGCCCAGACCGCGGCGATCGCGATCAGCGCCACCGCGATCGCCAGTCCGAGCAGGAACCCGCGACGCCGGGTTGCGGGGCGCGGGCGTTCGCCCGGCGTCGGCGGCGTGGCGTCCGGCGGGTCGGGTTTGCGGCGTCGCTTACGGGGCATGGGCTCGGGAAAAGTCTACCGCCCGGCGGCCCTTCTCACGGAAGAAACTTCTCGGGTCGCTTGAGCTTACGGGGGAGGTACTCGCGGGCGACGAACTCCAGCCCGTGCTTGGCGAGGGCCTGCTGCTCGACGCGGACGCCCATCTTGAGCATGCGGTGGACCGCCTGCTGCCAACGCTTGTAGTGCCCGATGAACGGGTCGTTCTTCAGCGCGTCGTTGGCCCGTTTCTTGTCGACTTCCTTGAGCGGGTGGGTCGGCAGTTCGTACTCGCGTATGTCCTCCGGCGTGACGCCCAGGAAGCTCGCCTGGGGTACGCAGAAGTACTCGTTGAGATGCGCCGCGTTGCCCGAGCCGACCTTCAGCGTCCGGTAGATGTTGAAATACCCGTACGGGTCGCCGTCGGTGAAGACGTAGACGGGAATGCGCTTCTCGTCGGCGAGGCGGCGGATGAACCGCCGGCAGGCCCGCGACGGCACGCCGCCCATCGAGACCAACACGCAGCGGTGCTCGTTGAAGAAGTCCTCCTCCACCAGCCGCTCGAACATGCCCTTGG
>CAYTQL010000160.1:0-7007 GCA_964439555.1 uncultured Planctomycetaceae bacterium
GCCCCGCGCCAGTGTTCGCGCGTCATGCCGGTCATCGGGCTGCGGTCGAAGTCCGGGTTCTGCACGGTAAAAGCCATCCGACTGCTCCTATGGCTGGGGGTCCGGAAAACGTAAAAGTATCCGCCCGGCGTCGAGGGTTTGCAACTGGTTTTCGGCCTGCGGTTTTCGGGCGTCCGTGGCGGGCCGGGGTTGAACGGGCATCGCGGGGCGGGGTAAAAGGGGAACCGAAGGACCGACCGATTTTCTGCCCGGGGAGCACGGATGAACCGCTTCATTGCCCGCCTGGCCGCCCGCTGCCGGGAGCAACTGCTGACCGAGAAATGGATTGTCGCCCCCTCGCGGCGCGCGGGCTACCAGTGGCTCGAAACCGTCACCCGCGCCGGCGAGCCGGCGCTCAACGCCCACGTCCAGACCGTCCGCGGAATCGCTCTGCGTCTCGCGGCCGGCGAGCTGGCACGGCGGGAGGTGGTCCTGCTGGACGACCTCGGCGGCCCGCTGCTGATGGATCGGCTGTGGGAGCAGCTTCGGGCCCGACGCCGGCTCTACCTGTTCCTGTTGAGCCCCGGCGGGTCGTTGGCGGAGATGGCGTGGCGGACGCTCCAGGCGCTTCGCCTGGCGGGCCTCTCGGCCGGGGAGTTGAAACCCGGGCACTTCGAGGTGGCCGACAAGGCCGAGGAACTCGCGAGCCTGATGGACGCCTACGCGGGCTTCCTGGACGAACACGCGCTGATTGATTTCCCCGAGGTGCTCCGCCTGGCCGAACGGCGGGTTCGCGCCGATTCCGACGCCCTCGGCGCCGACGTGCGGGTCCTGCTCCCGACCGAGGTGCTCGACGGGCTGACGCTCCTCGAGCGCCGGCTGGTCGAAGCGATGGGCGACGCCTGCGAGGTGCTCGACGTCGCGGAACGCCCGGACCCCGCCCCGCAGCGCCTCGAACGGGACGTGGAGCTGCTGGCGTGGCTGGACGCCGACGCCGGACCGGATGGCGCGGGGGACGGTTCCCTGGCGGTCGCCCGGGGGGTGGGGGAGGTCGGAGAGGTCCGCGCGGCCCTGCGGACCTGTCTGGCCGAGGGGACGCCGCTGGACGAAGTCGAACTGCTGCACACCGACCGCGACGCGTACGTGCCGCTGGTCTACGAAACGGCCGGACGGTTGTGGCCCGAGTGCGGCGAGCTGCCGGTGACCTTCGCCGAGGGGCTGCCCGCGGCGTGGTCGCGCCCCGGGCGCGCCCTGGAGGCGTGGTCCCGCTGGGTGGCCGAGGATTACGCCCAACCGGCGCTGGTGGGGTTGTTCCGCGAGGGACTGTTGAGGCTCCCCGCCGGCGCGCCGCCGCATTCGCAGCTCGCGGCCGAGCTGCGGACGACGCCCGTCGGCTTCGGGCGGGACCGCTACCTCCCGGAGCTGGACAGGGCGATCGAGGCGACCCGTCGCCGGCTCGCCCGCCCCGAATTCGACGAAAACGGCGAGCCGATCTCCTCCCGCGCCGAGCGGCGACTGGCGTCGCTGGAGACGCTGCGCGCCGTGATCGCCGGGCTGCTGGAGGCGACGCCTTCGGGTGCGGCCGGGGCGGGCACGCTGCTCGGCGCCGCCCGGTCGCTGCTGGACGAGCGCCTCCGGTGCGCCAACGAGTTTGATGAATTCGCCCGCCAGGCGATCGACCGGCGTCTCGGCGAGGCGTTGGACTGGCTGGAGCGGTTCGGCGACCGAGCCGGGGGCGACGCCTGGTCGTGGCTGGGTGAGCAGGTCGAGCAAATCCGGGTGCTGGGCTCCAGCCCGCGTCCGGGGAAGCTGCATGTCGCGCCGCTGGTCGGCGGGGGGCACAGCGGACGCCCCCGGACCTTTGTGCTCGGGCTCGACGAGCAGCGGGACCGCTCGTCCGGGCTGGAAGATCCGCTGTTGCTGGACTCCGAACGCCGCCGACTCTCTGCGAACCTGCCCTCCGCCGGCGAGCAGGCCGCCCGCCGCAGAGACGAGCTGCGCCGCACGCTGGGGCGCCTGCGGGGCGCCGTGACGCTCAGCTACGCCTCCCGCGACCCGCTGGAGGGCCGCGATGTTTTCCCGGGGCCGACGCTGCTGCGCGCGTGGCGGCTGCTGAAGGCCCGGGCGGACGCCTCGGCCGAAGATTTGCTGCGGGCGATTCCCCCGTCCTCCTTCGCCCCGACCGACCCCGCCGCGGCGCTCGACGCCTCCGACGTCTGGCTCGCCCTGGGCAGCGGGCCCGGCGGGCTCGGCGAGCAAGTCGCCGACGTCTTCCACCCGCACCTCGCACGCGGACGGACCGCCGCCCGCGGACGCCGCGGAAGGCAGTTCACCGTCTTCGACGGCCTGCTGGAGGAGCCCGGAGCGGAGCTGGACCCGCGGAACGCCGAGGGTCCGGTCCTCTCGGCGAGTCGGCTGGAGACACTCGGGGCGTGCCCGCGACGGTACTTCTTCCGCTACGTGCTGGGCATCCAACCGCCGGAGGAATTGCGCATCGAGCCCACCGAGTGGCTGGACGCGATGCGGTTCGGGCTGCTGATGCACGAGATATTCCACGACGTGCTCAGCGAGCTGGACGCGGTCGGCATCCCGCTGAACGACCCGCGCGCCGGGGAGCGGATCGCCGAGACCGCCGACCGGCTCGTGGAACGGTACCGCGGCGAGTTCCCCCCGCCGGGCGAGGGCGTCTACCGGCGCGATCGCCGCCGACTGGACGCCGCGGCGCGGGTGTTCGTGGTCGAGGAAGGTCGGCGCGAGCCCGACGTGGTGCGCCGCTTCTGCGAGGTAAGCCTCGGGCTCGAGCCCGTCGAGCCCGGGACCGAGCTTGACGCGCCCGAGCCGGTCGAGGCGCCGTTGCCCGGCGGCGGAAGCGTCCGCGTCCGGGGGCGGATCGACCGGGTCGACGAGCTGGCCGACGGGACGCTTGCCCTGTGGGACTACAAGTCCGGCCGGCCGGGACGCTACCGCCGCGGGCTCTATCGCGGGGGGCGCATCGTCCAGCACTGCCTCTACCTCGCGATGATCCGCCAGTGCTGCGACGTCGCGCCCGCCCGCCTCCGCTTCGGGTATTTCTTCCCCGCCGCGGGGCAGGGCGAGCGGCTGCAATGGTCGCCCCGGGAGCTGGACGCGGGCTCCGAGGTGATCGAGCGCCTCTGCAACCTCGCCGGCGGGGGCGTCTTCCTGCCCACCGACGACGCCGCGGACTGCCGGTTCTGCGACTACAAGCTTATCTGCCGCCCCTGCGAGCCGCTGGCCGAAAGGACCGGACGCGCGCTCGATGGGGGCGAGTACCCGGATCGCGTGGACGACTACGCCGAGCTGCGGAGGGAGATCAAGTGAGCCCCGCGAACCACCGCCCGCCCGACGACGCCGCACGCCGCCGCGCGCTGGAGCGCCTGGACATCACCATGCTCGTCGAGGCGGCGGCCGGAACCGGCAAGACCACGCTGCTGGTCGAGCGGATGACGAACCTCGTGTCCGAGGGGCGTTGCCTGCCCGGGGCCCTCGCGGCGGTGACCTTCACCCGCAAGGCGGCCGCGGAGATGCGCGAGCGCTTCGCCCGGCGCCTCCGCGAACGGATGGACCGCGCGACCGACGACGGGCGCCGCGCCCGCCTCGCCGCCGCGCTGGAGCAGGTGGGGGAGGTCTTCATCGGGACGATCCACAGCTTCTGCGCCCGCCTGCTCCGCGAGCGGTGCGTCGAGGCGGGGGTGGACGCCGCCTTCACGCCGATCGAGCAGGAGGACGACTGGGCGCTGCGCCGGCGGGCGTGGCGGGAGTGGGTCGCACGTCTGCACGGGCGGGACGACCCGCTGCTGGATGAGCTGCTGGAGCTGGGGTTGGAGATCACCCAGCTCGAGGAGCCCTTCACGACCGCCTTCGCCGACTACCCGGACGTGGACGCCTGGCCGGAACCGGAGATCGAGGCGATGCCCGCCGACGCCGTCGCCGAAGCCCGTGAAGCCCTGCACAGCTACGCCGAGCACATGGCCGGGCGGGGGTCGGAGCTCTCCCGCGACGCCGGGTGCCGGCTGATGGACCTGTTCCTGAGCATCCCACGGCGGCTGCGGTTCCTCGCCGACGCCGACGCCGACCTCCTCGAACTGCTCGCCGAATGCCCGGTGCTGGAGCGGGGGAAGGTGAAGGTCACCAAGTGGCCGGGCGGCAAGGACGACGCCACCGGAGAGTTGGACCGCTGGAACGCCTTCGTCGCCGGGCACGTCGAGCCGCTGGTGACCGCCTGGCGGGCCCTGCGCTACCGGGCCGTACTGCGGTGCTTCCGCGCCGCGCGGAAGCACTACGACGCCCTCCGCGCCGAGGCGAACGTACTGAACTTCCAGGACCTGCTGATGCGGACCGCGGAGATGCTCGCCTCCGGAGGCCCGGCGTTGCGGGACTACTTCCGCCGCCGCTACAGCCACCTGCTGGTCGACGAGTTCCAGGACACCGACCCGATTCAGGCGAAGGTCATGCTCCTGCTGACCGCCGACGACGCCGAGCAGGACGACTGGCGCGAGGGTCGGCCGGTCCCGGGCTCGTTGTTCGTGGTGGGGGACCCGAAGCAGTCGATCTACCGCTTCCGCCGGGCGGACATCGTCACTTACAACGAGGTCCGGCGGATCATCGCCTCCTGCGGCGAACTGGAGGTGCTCAGCGCCAACTTCCGCTCCACGCCGCCGCTGATCGACTGGGTCAACCGCCGCATGGCCGATCGGTTTCCACCCGAGGCGACGCCCGAGGCGCCGGCGTATGTCGCCCTGGAGCCCGGGCGCGCGGCGTACCCGGAGGCTCCGAAGCCCGCGGCCGCGGCGCTGCCCGCGCTGTCCGGACGGGCGGAGGAGGTCGCCGCGGCCGACGCCGAGCGCATCGCGCAACTCATCCAGGGCGCCCTGGCCGAGGGTCGGACGCCGAGCGACTTCCTTGTGCTCACCTGGCAGACCAAGCGCCTGGGGCTCTACGCCGCGGCGCTGCAGGCCAGGGGCATCCCGCACGAGGTGACCGGCGGGACCCGCCTCAACGAGCTGCCCGAAATCCGCGTGCTCCACGACGTCCTGGTCGCCCTGGCCGAGCCGGACAACCCGCTTCCGCTGGTGTCCCTCCTGCGCGGCGAGGCCTGCGGCGTCTCGGACCAGGTGCTCTACGACTTCCGCCGCGCGGGGGGGAGCTTCCACTACCGCTCGCAGACGCCCGAGGGTGCGGCGTTCGCGCCGATCGCCGAGACGTACGCACGCCTGGTCCGCTACGCCGGGCTGCTGGGGCGGTTGCCCCGCCCGGCCGCGATCGAGTCGATCGTGGACGACCTCGGACTCTACGCCTCGGCCGCCCTGCGACCGGGCGCGAACATGGCGCTGGGCGCCCTGGCCAAGACGGTCGAGCTGCTGCGGGACCCGGCGCGGGGCGCGTCGCTGGCGGAGGCGGTCGAGCGACTGGGGCAGATCGTCTCCCCGGAAGGGCGGGAGCAGCGGCATGACGCCGTCCCGGCGCGCCCGCTGGGCCCGGACGCCGTCCGCGTGATGAACCTGCACAAGGCCAAGGGGCTCCAGGCGCCGGCGGTCTTCCTGGCCGACCCGCACTGCTGGCGCGGTGCGCCGGTGACGCTCCACGTGGATCGCAGCTCGGGGCGGAGCGTAGGGCGCATGGCCGTCTACGCGCCCACGCCCGGGCGCGGGCCCGATGAACTGCTGGCCTGCCCCCCGGACTGGTCCGCGGTCGCCGATTGCGAGCGGGCCTTTCTCGACGCCGAGCAGGACCGCCTGCTCTACGTCGCCCTGACCCGCGCCGGGCGGGAGTTGTACGTCTCCGACCGCGACGGGCGGGGGGCGAAGTCGAACCCGTGGGTCGAGGTCATCCCTGAGCATGAGATCGCGCCGCCCGAGTCGCCGCCGGCGTCCGAGTCCGCCGAGTCCCCCGACCCGCTGAGCCCGCGAACCGTCGAGGCGGCGATGGACTCCGCCGAAGCCCGGCGCGGTCACGCGCTCCGCCCGACCTATGCGACCGCCCGGGCGAAGGAAGTCTCCGTGACGCCCGCCCCCGGCGGCGCGCCGGCGGGCGAGCATGCGGCCGAGTGGGGCGCCGCCGTGCACCTGCTGCTCGAAGCCGCCCTGACCGATGAGGACGCCGACCTCCGCGCCCTGGCGCGGACGGTGCTGCGCGAGCAGGACCTCCCGCCCGAGCGGGCCCACGAGGCGGTCGAACTGGTCCGCCGCGTGCGGCGGTGCGACCTGTGGCGTCGGGCGCGGGCCGCCGAACGAACGCTCGTCGAGGTCCCGCTTCAGCACCTGCTCCCGGCGGAAGGGGACCGCCCGGAGACGCTCGTCCGGGGCGTGGTGGACCTGGTCTTCCGGGAGCCCAGCGGCTGGGTGGTCGCCGACTACAAGACCGGCGGCGTGACGCCGGACGAGCTGGACGCCCTCAGCGCGCACTACGCCGGACAGATCCGCACGTACGCCGAGGCGTGGGAGGCGCTGACCGGCGAGCCGGTGGTGGAGGCGGGGTTGTACTTCGTCACCGCCGACGCCTACCGGCGCCTCTGAACGGCGAACGCGTCGGCTGGCGCGTTGGAAGCGGGCGCCCCGGGATACGGACCGCGGCGATCGTGTTTACGCACCCGGCTCAGGCGCCGAATTTCTCCAGCTTTCCGGCGTGGGCCATCGCCAGGGGGAGCATCTCCTTGGAGAAGATCGTCCCGACCTGCCCGAACTGGCACGCGATTTCGTCGAACCGTTCGCCGTCGCCGCCGCGGAGGCTGGGGGCCTTCATCAGCATCGGCACGGGGTGCCAGGAGTGGCTCTTGAGGCTCGGCGGGGTGGAGTGGTCGCCTGTGATCACCAGCACGTCCTGGTCGGCGGCCAGGAGGTTCGGGGTCGCCGCGTCCATCTCCTCGATCCGCTGGACCTTCGCGTCGAGGTCGCCGTCCTCGCCGGTCTTGTCGGTGTACTTGAAGTGCGAGAAGACGAAGGTGTGACTCTCCATCGCCTTGACCGTCTCGGCGCAGATGTCCTCGGCCGTGGTCGGGCGGGCGACGACGT
>CAYTQL010000161.1:0-6963 GCA_964439555.1 uncultured Planctomycetaceae bacterium
CCGGCGGATCGCCCCCAACTGCGGGTGCTCGAGCGGGGCGAGTTCGAGAGCGCCGGGAATCTGTTCGAGGACCCACACCGTCGCCCCGAGCGTGAAGAGGATCACCGGGAGGACCGTCAGGCAGCCCAGGACGCCGCGGAACAGGTCCCACGGCCAATGGCTGGTGCGGAAGCCCATGCCCCGCAGCCCGTTGCGGAAACTCTCCTTCCCGATGAACAGCATGATCCCGAAAGCGAAAACCTGCCCGATCGCCGTGCCGATCAGCGCGGCCTGGAGTGTGCTGAGCCCCGGGGCGATGAACTTCACGCCCGCGGCGCTGATGGACCCGTAGAGCATCACCGCCACGGTCGCGAGCAGGTACCATCCGCTGACCCGGTTCGGCCGGCCGGGGGCGCGGTCCAGGCTCAGCCTGCGCGGGCGGATCAGCGTGCGGATGACCCACACCGCCAGGGCGAGCGTGCCCAGCGAGATCAGGATCATCAGCGGCCGGGAAAATTGCGGATCCAGCGGGCGGGTCGCCGGCGTCGGCGGGGGCGCCTCGGCAAGCAGGGACAATGCGTTTGACACGGTTTGGAGCATATGGGTACGGTGAGCGCCTTACCTCGGGGCGAGGGAGTCATCGGTCGATGCCGCAGAATATATTGGAGCGAATCTGCCAGACCAAGCGCAAAGAGATCGCGCGTCTGCGCGCCGAGACGCCGCTGACCGAGCTGCGACGCCGCGCGACCGAGGCGCCGCGGGCGCAGAATTTCTTCACCGCGATGACCGCCAGACCCCGCCGGCGGATGAACTTGATCGCCGAGATCAAGCGGGCGAGTCCCTCGGCCGGGGTGATCCGGGAGGACTTCGACCCGGTCTCGCTCGCGAAGCAGTACCGCAGCGGCGGGGCAAGCGCCATCAGCGTGCTGACCGACGAGCCGTACTTCCAGGGCAGCCTGGACGATTTCCGCGCGGTGCGGGAGGCGGTCGATCTGCCCCTGCTGCGGAAGGACTTCATTCTCGATGAGGCGCAGGTCTACCAGGCCAGGGCGGCCGGGGCGGACGCGATCCTGCTGATCGCCGCGGCCCTGCCGTCCGGGACGTTGCTGGACCTGATGATCCTGGCGACCGAACTGCGGATGACCAGCCTGGTCGAGGTCCACAGCGCCGATGAGCTGATGAAGGTCCGCTCGATGGTCGGCTTCCCGCACCGGCGCTACGGGCTGCTGGGGATCAACAACCGCGACCTGGGGACCTTCAAGGTGGACCTCAACACCACCCTCCGGCTGCTGGAACTGGCCGGCGAGGGCGCCGCGGTGATCAGCGAATCGGGCATCAGGACGGGCGAGGACGTCGAGCGCCTCGCCGAAGCGGGCGTCTGCGGCGTCCTGGTCGGCGAGACGCTGATGCGCTCCGACGACATCCCCGGCGAGATCGAACGCCTCCTGGGCCCACGGAAGGAAGAGTGATGAGCGAGCAGACGGACACCACCCCCGGCCGCGGGCGGCTGATCCTGCCGATCGTGCTGCTGGTCCTCGCGGCCGCGGTGGTCGGCGTGACGATCCACATCGCCACGCGGGACCCGGAGCCCGAGCGCTCCGGACCGGCCGGGCCGAGCCCGGGGGAGAAGGTCTACGCCCACGCGCGGTCCCTGATGGACCGGGGCGCCTACGGGGACGCCCGCA
Organism: uncultured Planctomycetaceae bacterium; assembly: GCA_964439555.1. GTDB lineage: Bacteria > Planctomycetota > Phycisphaerae > SM23-33 > SM23-33 > CAYTQL01. The sequence goes on from CAYTQL010000161.1 coordinate 1,665, forward strand.
AGGTGATGGAATCCTACCTCGGGCAGAATCCGCAGGACGTGCGGGTCCGCACGCTGCTCGGCGAGACGCTGCTGGAACTGGAGCAGTACGACCGCGCCCGGGCGGCGCTTCGGGCGGCGGTGCGACTGAATCCCGAAAACGCCCGCGCCTGGATGCTCCTCGGCGACCTCGACAAACGCACCGGGGGCAAAGCGTTCCTGCAATACTACCGCCGGGCGGCCGAGAGCCCCTACGCCACCCCCGCCGCGTGGACGCGCATCGGGCGGGAGCTTCTCGCGGCCGGGGCTCTCGACGAGGCGCAGAGGTACCTCCGCCGCGCGTACGACGCCGGGGCGGCGACCTACCCGGTGCTCTCGGGGCTCGGGCAACTCGCCTACCGCCGGGAGGAGCGCGCCGAGGCGATCGACTTCCTCCGCCGGGCGACGCAGGCGGACCCCCGCCGGGCGCCGGCGTGGGGGCTGCTCGCCCAGGCCCTCAAGGACCGAGACCGGCTCGACGAGGCCGAACGCGTGCTCCGCGAGGCGGTCGAGTCGGTCGGCGGGGCGGGCAAGGGCCTGTTGATCTACGAACTGGCCCAGACGCTTTTCGCCGCGGGGAAGCACGGCGAGGCGGCGAAGCTCTACGGACGGGCGAGCGAGTTCCCGCGGCTCGCCCCGCGGGCGTCCGTTCAGGCCGCCCGGGCCTACTACTTCGGGGACCGCTACGCCCTGGCGATGAAGTACATCGATCGCGCCGCACGGTTGATGCCCGGCAACCGGGACGTCGCCGAGTGGCGCAGGAAGATCGAGGACGCCCGCTTCGGTCCGGCGGAAGGGACGAGGACGCGCGAGGGCGGCTTCCTGGAGATGATGGGCCCCGCCGCAACGCGCCCGGCGGAGTAACGCGACGTGCGCGGCGGCTACGTCAGCGCGCTGTACACCTCGCGGAAGGTTTCGTAGTCTTCCGGGCTGAAGAGCACGAAATGCACGTCCGTCAGGCCCGTCTCCGTGCGGATGTGCTCGAGGACCTCCCCGAGCATCACCGCCGCACAGCGGCGCACGGGGAAGCCCGCGATCCCGGTCCCCGTGGCCGGGAAGGCCAGCGTCCGGACGCCCTCGCGTTCGGCAAGCTCCAGCACCGCGCGGGTCGAATCCCGCAGGGCCTGCTCGCGCGTCCGCTCGCCGAGGCGCATCGACGCCTGGTGAATCACGTAGCGGGCGGGCAGGGCGCCGGCGGTGGTGATCGCCGCCCCGCCGAGGGCTACGGGCCCGTGGGCGTCGCACGCGCGCTGAATTGCCGGTCCGCCCTTGCGGCGGATCGCCCCGGCCAGGCCGCCGCCGAGCTGGAGGTCGTTGTTGGCGGCGTTGACCACCGCGTCGACATCGCAGGCGGTCAGGTCGCCCTGTTGGATGTGCAGGTTCGTCATGGCGTTGCCTCTCAATCAAGAGTATCTTGGAGGCGGGGCGATCGCCAGAATCGCCCCGCGGGACCGACCGACATGAAGCGACTGTGCGTGATCGACATGATGGGCGTCAGCCCGCGGCTGCTGGGCGCCGTCGACGGGCTGTGGGTCAACACCCTCCCGGGTTCGCCCCGTCCGCTGCGCGCCGTGTTCCCCAACGTCTTTCCCAGCGTGCAGACCACGCTGACCACCGGGCAGAGCCCGGGCAAACACGGGATCGTCAGCGGCGGGGTCTTCCGCCGCCAGGCGCGGGGGCTGAGCTTCGAGGAGCAGTCCAACACGCTGGTCTCCAAGAAACGCTTCTGGCACGCCCGCGCGTTGCCCCAGCGCCCGACGGTGGCGCTGCTGCTGTGGTCCTTCCCCCTGGCCGGGGCGTCGGATTTCGTCGTCGGAGCGGCCGGGTACACCCAGCTCCCCCACGCCGTCTACGACCGCCCGCTGATGATCTACCGCGAGCTGAAGGCGGAGGTCGGCCCCCTCGACACCTCGCTGCTGCACGGGCGGCGGGCGTCGCACAAGGCGTGCGACTGGGTCGCCCAGGCCTCCGAGTGGATGTGGCGTGAGAGCGGGTGCGAGCTGATGTGCGTCTCGCTGCCGGGCGTGGACTTCGCGCTCACCCGCCACGGCCCCGAGGCCGAAGAAACCCGCGAGGCGCTGCGGCATGCGGACGCCTCGGCCCGGTGGATCGCCGAGTCGCTGGGCTCGGACGCCTCGCTGGCGGTGCTTTCCAGCGGCGGGCTGATCCCCGTGCGCAAAGCCGGGCGCCCGAACCTGGCGCTTCGCCGGGCGGGGTTGCTCGAAGCCGGCGAGGACGGGCGGATCGACCTGAAACGCTCCCGGGCCTTCGTGCTCACCGACCACCAGGTGGGGCACCTCTACTGTCTCGACCCGGGCGTCGTGGGCGACGCCGCCGACGCCCTGCGGGCGATCGAGGGCGTCGCCGACGTCCGCTCGCGCGACGAACTGTTCGAGCGCGGGCTCGGGCACGACCGCGCGGGCGAGTGCATCCTCCTGGCCGAGAAGGACGCCTGGCTGTGCCCCGAGGCGATGGAGGGCTTCCACCCGGACCTGTCGATGGACAAGCGCGGCGGGTACGATCCGCGCCGCCTGACCGGCAGCGCGGAGATCGAGTCCGTCCGAGCCTCCCGCGGGCGGGTGGACGTGTCGGTGGATGACCAGTGCTTCCTGGCGAGCAACCGCGATGCGCTGCCCGAGAACCCAGAGGCGGTGGAGGTCGCCGAGGTCTTCCGCCGGTTGATGTTCGAGGTCTGAGATGCCGGGGGTCCTGGGAATCTCTTTCGCTTTTCCCGCCGTGCTCTGGGCGGGCGCCGCCGCCGCGGCGCCGGTGATCATCCATCTGATCATGCGGACCAAGCCGCGCCGGCTGGTTTTCCCGGCGCTGCGGTTCGTGAAGCTCACCCACCAGGCCAACCGCAGCAAGCTGAAGCTCAAGCACCTGATCCTGCTGGCGATGCGAATGGCGGCGATCGTGCTGATCGCGATGCTGATCGCCCGCGCCCTGATGCCCGAGGCGATGCAGGTCGAGCAGCGCCGGGCGCCCACCGCGATGGTGATCGTGCTGGATAACAGCGGCTCGATGGGCTACGAGCACCGCGGGCGGACGCTGCTGGAGGAGGCGAAACGCTCCGCCGGGCAGATCGTCGAGCGGTTCGGGAAGATGCCCGCCGGCTCGCGGATCGCGGTTCTGCCGACCTCCGAGGCGACCGAGACGCCGGAGTTCATCGGCGATGCCCGCCTGGCCGCCCAGCAGCTCGCCGACGTGCCCCAGCAGCTCGACGTCCACCGCGTGGACAACGCCGTCCGGCGGGCGAGGGCGATGCTCGAAGGGATCGACCTGCCCCGGCGCGAACTGTACGTGCTGACCGACATGACCCGCCGGGCCTTCGGCGCCGAGCCCGCCCCCGAGGTCGCCGGCGAGCCGGTCTCCCTGTACGTCATCGACCTCGGCGGAGGCAAGGACGCGAACCTCGCGCTGGGGCCCGTCGAGCTCAGCTCCCGGTCCGTGCCGGTCGGGGGGACCGTGCGCATCGAGACGGTGCTCAGTTCCCGCACCCAGGGCGGGGAAATTCCCGTCCGCGCCGAGCTCGGCGGGACGCTGCTGTTCCAGCGGACGGTGGAACTCCCGGCCGGGGGGCAGACGCCGATCTCGTTGACCGTGACGCCGAAGGAGGAAGGCATCCTTCACGGGCGGGTGCTGCTGGGGCGGGACGATCCGCTGGCGATGGACAACGTGCGGCACTTTACGCTCGACGTCCGCCCGCCGACCGACGTGCTGCTGCTCCGCGAGCCCGGGAGCGACCGGACGCGGTTCCGCATGGCGCTGGCGATCGCCCCGGACGCGGTGCTCTCGGGAACCGGGCCCATCCGCCCGCGGACCCTCATCGCCGAGCGGCTGACCCCGGACGCACTGCGCGGCGCCGCAGTGGTCGTCCTGGCCGACGTAAGCTCGCTGACCGAGGGCCCCTGGCGGATGCTGGGCGATTATGTCCGCGACGGCGGACAGCTCTGGGTGGTGGCGGGCGAGACGATGGCCAACGCGGTGGGCAGCTACAACAGCCCGCCCGCCCAGGACCTGCTCCCGGCGTCGCTCAAGGCCCTCGAGCCGCTCAAGACGCCGATCGGCTTCGACCTGCGGGACCTCGATCACCCCATGGTCAGTCCCTTCACCTCGCCGGAGAACCCCTCGCTGGGCGAGGTCCGCATCAAGGCGCGGTTCAGCATCGACTCGCTGGCGGAAGAGGCGGTCGCGGCGCTGAAGTACGCTGACGGCGTCCCGGCGATCCTGATACGCCGGGTCGGGCGCGGGCGCGTGCTTCTGTGGAACTTTTCCCCGGAGCGGTCCTTCTCGAACCTCGCAGGTCTGGCGCAGTTTCCGGTGCTGGCGCAGAGGGCGGTTCGCCTGATGACCGCGGGACGCGAGCAGGAACTGATCGTCCGGTGGGGCGGAGAGGTGCGAATCCCCGTACCGCCCCGCATGACCGGCCCGGGCATCGCGCTGTACCGCCCGGACAGCGAGCGGGAGGAGACGCTGATGCCCGAGGGACGGTCGGTCCGCGTGGTCGCCGAGGCGCTGGGCTCCTACACGCTGCGGTTCATCCAGGACGAGCGGACCGTCACCCGGGGCTTCAGCGTGAACACCAACCCGACCGAGAGCGACCTGACGCCCCTGGAGCCCGAGGTTCTTTCCGAGCGGCTCGGCGGGGCGGAGGCGACGCTGGTATCCAGCGTGGATGCGCTGGCCGAGACGCGCGAAATGGTCGGCAAGGACCTGGCGCTGGGCCCGTTGCTGCTGGTGGGGCTGCTGGTGCTGCTGGCCGGCGAGAGTTTCTTCGCCAACCGCTTCTACAAGCAGGCGGAGGAAACCGCCATGCCCCCCAGGCGCCTCAATCGCGACGAGGTGGCCTCCGATGAGGGCGCGGCGGCGTAGGTCTCCGGCTCACGCCAGCCCTCCCTCCGGGGTTCAGCGGTGAGGCAACCGCCGGGTGCGACACGTGACGTTTCGGCGTTGACGAGCGTCGGCGGCGCTGCTACCGTCAGCGTCCCGGCGAGGCCGAGCCGCCGGGAATCCGTCACGAAACGCACCGCGCAGGCAGTCCAGAGCAACGGAAGCGACGATGCCGCCACAGCCACTGTTCGACATCTCCATGATCGATCCCGCGCGCGTCGATGTGCCCCGGGAGCAGATCTACCAGGTCAACCCGCACGATCACGAGTTCCGTCTGCTCGACGGGATCTACTTCGTGGACCACGCCTCGGGGAACATCGCCGGGTATCGCGACTGCGGCGACGACGAGTTCTGGGTCAAGGCCCACATCCCCGGTCGGCCGATCTTCCCCG
>CAYTQL010000162.1:0-6875 GCA_964439555.1 uncultured Planctomycetaceae bacterium
CGGGAATCACGAAGCAGATCGACGAGCGCAAACAGGGAACGGTTTTCTTTCCGAATGCCAGCCGACATTGCGGGACCTGGACTTCTGGCGCGGCTTTCAGGGGCCCTGGTACGGCTTCGACCACATCGAGATCGGGCGGATGCACGGCAATGAGTCCCACGCCGGGCAGCACTACGCCATCTGGATGGAGGAAAACGGACTGCCCAACTGGAAGGACTATTTCCAGCCCTGGCCGCCGCCGAAAGAGGGCGACGGCAAGCCCTACTACGAGCGAGGCCAACGCCACTGGGATCTGCCCGAGGAGTTCCACTACTCTCGCTGGACCGCCGAGCGGACCGTCGCGCAGATCGAGCGGGCCGCGGCGACCGACCGCCCCTTCTTCTGCTGGGCGAGCTTCCACGACCCGCACCCGCCGTACACCGTCTCCGAGCCGTGGGCGAGCATGTACGACCCCGAGGAGATGATCCCCGGCGAGCTGACCCCCGGTGAGCACGAGTCCAACCCCCCGCACTTCGCCGAGGCCCTCAAGCCCGACGCGAAGATGGGCGAGCTCTTCCCGCCCTCCGAGGGGGCGATCCATGGCGGGCACTCCCACGCCCACGACACCGAAGAGCTCAAGAAGAACATGGCCATCTACTACGGGATGACCAGCTTCATGGACCACGAGATCGGTCGGATTCTCCAGCGGCTCGACGAGCTTGGCATGACCGAGAACACGCTGGTGGTCTTCACCACCGACCACGGACACTTCCTTGGGCAGCACGGGCTGGTCGCCAAGGCGATCCACCACTACGAGGATCTGCTGCGCGTTCCGTTTATCGCCCGCTGGCCGGGGCGCGTCCCGGCGGGGGAGGTGTCCTCGCAGATCCAGAACCTCGTGGACCTCGCCCCGACGTTCCTCTCGGCGGCGGGGGTGGAGATCCCCGTGTGGATGACCGGCGTGGACCAGGTCGAAGGCTGGTCCGGCGGACCGGAGGCGCGGGCCGGGACCGTCGTGGAAAACCACCACGGCAACGAAGTCTGCCACATGCGGACCTACGTCAACGAACGATACAAGATCACCGTCTACGCGCAGTGGGACTCGGGGGAAATCTTCGATTTGCAGGAAGACCCCGACGAGTTGCATAACCTTTGGATGGACCCGGATGCCCAGGAGCTCAAGCGCGATCTGCTCCTGGAGTTCATGCAGGCTACGATGGCCTACGAGCAGCGGCGGATGCCGCGCATCGCCGGGGCGTAAGCGCCCGGCGCCGGGAGAGCCGAGAACACCGACGATCGGAAAGAGCCCGCATGGCTGAGAACGGAAAGCAGGAAGAGTCCAAGATTTTCGTGGACACCGACTGGAAGAAGCAGGCGCAGGAGGAGAAGGAGAAGCTCGCCAAGGAGGTCGAGGAGCAGAGCACCTCCGGCGGGGCGGCCGAGGCGGCCGCCGGGGCCCAGGCCCAGCAGGGCGGCGCCGAACAGCGGGAACTGCCCGAGGCGAACTTCACCACGCTGGTCAGCTCGCTGGTGACGCAGATTTACTTCGCCCTCGGCGGAATGGAAGACCCGCGCACCAAGAAGCGCTACCTCGACCCGGAACTGGCGAAGCACCACATCGACACGCTGGCGATGCTGGATGAAAAGACCAAGGGCAACCTGGCCGACGAAGAGCGGAAGCTGCTCGAGCAGGCCCTCTACGAGACCCGCATGCAGTACGTCCAGGTCTCCCAGGCGATCGCCCAGCAGATGCAGCAAGCCCAGCAGGGCGGCGGGGAGACGCCGGAAGCGTAGCGGCGAAAGGCGCCCTCCGGGCGCCGAGAACGCTCAATTGCGGGTTTCGCATTGTGAATGGCCAATGCCGTGCGCCCGCGGATCTGCTCGTCTTTCGTGCGCCGCCCGGGTCGCGGGGAATGCGCAATGCGAAATCCGCAGTGCACCGTCCGCCGCTTCGGGCTGCTGAACCTAGCGCCTGAGCTTGCTGGCGCTGGGCGCGACGATGCCCTTGTTCAGGGCGCGGTCGATCTGGCGGATCGCCTGGCGGAGGCGCTGCTCGTTTTCCACCAGAGCGATGCGGATGTAGCCCTCGCCGTTCTCGCCGAAGGCCCGCCCGGGCGCTACGGCCACCTCGGCCTGTTCCATCAGGCGCATGCACAGGTCGATCGAGCCCTTACCGGCCAGGTGCTTCTCGGAGACCTTGGCCCAGACGAACATGCCCCCGCGCGGCGGGGCGACTTCCCAGCCCACGCGGCGGAGTCCCTCGACGACCACGTCCCGCCGCCCCTCGTAGACGCCCGCCTGGGCGGCGACGTCCGCCTCGCACTCCCGCATCGCGATGATGCTGGCGATCTGGATCGGCTGGAAGATGCCGTAGTCGTAGTAGCCCTTGATGGTCCCCAGGGCGCGGATCATCTCGGCGTTGCCCACGCAGAAGCCGATGCGCCACCCGGCCATGTTGTAGGGCTTGGACATGGTCAGGAACTCCACGCCCACCTCCTTGGCGCCGGGCGCCTGTAGGAAGGAGGGAGGCTGGTAGTCGTCGAATGCCGTCCGCCCGTAGGCGAAGTCGTGGATGACCATGATCCCCTCGCGCCGGGCGAGTTCGACCGCCCGCGCGAAGAAGCCCGCGTCGTCGACCGTCATGGCCGTGGGATTGTGCGGATAGTTGAGGATCAGCAGCTTGGGTTTGGGGTAGAGGTGCTCGACCACGTAGCTGACGCGGCGGAGGAAGGCCTCGTCGTTGCCCAGCGGGACGTTGATGACGTTCCCCCCGGCCAGGGCGACCGCGTAGACGTGGATCGGGAAGTACGGGTCGCCCACCACGGCCGTATCGCCCGGGCCCATCAGCGCCAGGCACAGGTGGGAGAAGCCTTCCTTCGAGCCGATGCAGGCGATCACCTCACGCTGCGGGTCGAGCTCGACGTCGTACCAGCGCTTGTACATCTTGACGACCTCGCGGCGGAGGTTGTAGATGCCCGCCGAGGCGCTGTAGCGGGTGTTCCGCGGGTCTCGGGCGGCGTCGCAGAGCTTCTCGACGACGCTGGTGGGCGTCGGGTCGGAGGGGTTGCCCATGCCCAGATCGATGATGTCCACCCCTGCGCGGCGCTTCTCGTACTTGAGCTGGTTCAGCTCGCCGAAGAGGTAGGGCGGAAGCCGGCGGATGCGTGAGGCGACGTCGATGGCCCAGTTCTCGCTATTCTGCACGACGTCTCACCTCGGCCGCCTTGGCGCGCAGGATCGGCTGGACGTAGTCGATGTCCGCCTTGGAAAAGAGCGACCACATGAACTTCTGCTTCTCCTCGCGGAGCTTCCGCCGCCGGACGGACTTGCTCAGCTCCGACCGGACCGCCTCCAGCGGCGGCGCTTTGCGGGGCTTGACCTTCCGCTCGAGGCGGATCACGTGGTAGGTCTGCCCGGTCTGGATCGGGCGGGACAGGTCGCCCGGCTTGGTCATGCCCAGCGCCGCCTTGCGCAGCGCCGGCGGCACGGCCGTGTCGTTGGCGCCGATCGGCGGAAGTTTGCCCCCGCTCTTGGCGGAGGGGTGGATGGAGTAGATCTGGGCGATCCGCGCGAAGCTGCCGCCCTTGGTCAGCAGGTCGCGGACTTCCTGGGCTTTCTGGAGGCTGCGGACCTCGATGTGGGAGATCAGCGCCTTGGGCCCGTACCGGCGATAGTGTTCCTCCCTCAGGTCCGCCGCGGTTACCTTCACACCCGGCTCGACGAGCTTGCGGACCAGCACGCTGATCCGCATGGACATGTCCCACTGCTCGCGGGAGACCTCCTTGTCGGCCAGGAGCCGCTTGAGCACCCGCGCCCGCTCCTGCGGGGTCTTGAGCTTGGGGAACATCTGTTTGAGGTACCGCTGGGTCTCGGCGGCGACCTCGGCCGGGCTGCACGAGACGCCCTTCTTTTCGGCGGCCTGACGGACCAGCTCGTTGCGGACCAGCTCCTGGGCGTAGCGCAGCGCCGGGCCCTTGAGCAGCAGCGCTTCGAGCTGCGCCATGGGGATCGCCTTCCCGTTGACGCGGGCCATCACGGCCGGGTCGTCCGCCGCGGCGACGGCGCAGAACAGGAGCAGAGCGGCGGCGGTGATTTGCATGGATCGGGGCATCGTCACGTCCTTCGTCCGGCTCGCCGGACGCCTCGAGGCTGGGTGATTCGCTCTGCCCCTAAGCTATCGAGACGACGGAAACGATGCAAGACGACCGCGCGGCGGATCGGGGGCGGGTCCGCCGCCGTGCCGCCCCCGGCGGGTTCGCCGGATGCGCGTCCCGGTGTGCGCGGGCTTCTCTGCGCTCGCCCCCCAGGCAACGCAGTTGCTCCCGTGATGGGGCGTCATTCGGTCTTCGTGCCCTGCCCGGTCTTCTTCCCGGACGTGACGCCGCACTTCTGGCAGGTCCAGCCTTCGGGGAGCTTCGCTTTGCATTTCGGGCAGGTCGGCAGCGTGTCGTCCTCGTCGAGCGGGCGGATGCGGATGTTGCGGTAGGCGACCGGCTTACCGTGGGTCTGGAGGGCCAGGAAGCCCGGGTGAGTGATCGTCGCGATCGGGTCGCGGAACTTGTTCTTCGATCCGTCCGGGTTGCGGTTCATGAACCTGTCCTTTTCTGTTGAGACGGCGAGCTACTTTTTCCGCTGGGGTTCGGCGGGGGCTTCGAGATCGCCCATGGCCCACTGGAGCCCGGCGAGCAAGTGCTTGAGGATCTGCGGGTCCTGGAAGATGCCCTGGTGATGTCCGAACGCGCAATAGAAGACGCGTCCCTTCCCGTGGGTCTTGATCCAACTGAGTCCGTAGTCGTTGTCCTTCCGCTTGCCGCGGTTGGGGGTCTTGCCCTCGGAGACGTCGAGGCTCAGCAGGACGCGCTGTTTGGAGCGGTCGTAGACGCCCTTGTTGAACTGGTAGATCTCGTCCTTGATCTGGAAGTCCTTCCCGTCGAAGACGGCGTTGATCGGGTGGTCCGGGTCGTCGTTGCTCACGTGGACCTTCATGTTCCACGGGTGCCCGGAGAAGTACCCGCCGATCATCTCGCCGTACTCCTTCCACTTGTAGGAGCAGTCGGTGGCGGCGTGGACGCCCACCACGGCGCCGCCGGATTTGACCCAGTTCATGAAGCTCTCGCGGAGCTTTTTGCCCCGCTCGACCATCTCCGCCTGGTTCTCGGCGTCCTTCTTCTTCCGCTTGCCCTTGGGCATCAGCAGTTCGCCGGTGGTGTTGGAGAGGATGATCGCGTCGAAGGTCTTGATCTTCTCGGGCTCGAAGTTCGACAGGTCGTCGCTGACGACCACCTCGAAGGCCCCGGTCTTCTCGCCCATCAGGGGGAAGGCGATCTTGGCGGCCTCGATGGCTTTGCCGTGGCGGAAGCCGTTGCAGTGCGAGTAGAGCAGGACCTTGCGCGGCTCGGACGGCTTGGCGGGCGCCTCCTCCGGGACGGCTTGCTTGATCTTCTTGACGTCGGAGTCCTTGAGCTTCCCGCAGGCGCTGCCGGTCAGGAGCGAGAGGATCGATGCGAGGATGAGCGTGCGATGCATGACGGTCTCCTTGGACGGAAGAATGAAGGGTCTCGATATTGGAATACGTACGTAGAACATTCGCGGCCGCGGGGGGTGTTCCCTCGGCCGGGCAAAAAGAGGCGCGAGGCCCCTCGGGGCGCCCAGGACCGCTGAGAGCCCGCGCCTCGAGATGCTGCGCACGGCAATCCGGCGGTTCGACCGGCCCCTGACGGGCGGGCCATGCGTTACAGTAGCAGCATGGAGCCGATTATCACGCACTGATGGAAGGGAACGCAATGACAACGCTTCGCACGATGCTGATCGCCGCGGCGGCCCTGGCGACCGCCGCGACCGCCTCCGCGGGCGAGCCCGCCGCCCGGGACAACGCCGCGGCCGAGAAGCTCGGCTGGCGGCTGGGGATGCAGGCCTACACGCTCCGCAAGTACACGCTGTTCGAGGCGCTGGACCGCATCGAGGCGCTCGGGCTCAAGTACGTCGAGCTCTACCCCGGGCAGCGGTTGAGCAAGAAGATCCGGGAGAAGTCCAACCAGCACATGTCGGCCAAGGCGTTGAAGGCCCTGGAGGCGAAGCTGGAGCAGACGGGCGTCCGGCCGGTGTGCTTCGGGGTCACCGGTCTGCCGAAGACCGAAGCCGACGCCCGAAAGCTTTTCACGTGGGCCAAGGGACTGGGCATCGAAACGATCGTCACCGAGACGAACCGCCCGGAACTCGATGCGATCGCGAAGGAGTACGGGCTGAACATCGCCTTCCACAATCACCCGAACTCCTGGCCGCCGCAGAAGGTCCTCAAGGCCGTCAAGGGCCGCCCCGACTTCGTCGGCGCCTGCGCCGACACCGGGCACTGGATGCGCGCCGGCTACGAGCCGCTGGCGACCGTCAGGAAGCTCAAGGGCCGGATCATCTCCTTCCACCTCAAGGACCTCAACGAACACGGCAAGCGCCGCGCCCACGACGTGCCCTGGGGGACCGGCAAGGCGGAGATGGGCGACGTCCTCCGGCAACTCAGGGACCAGGGCTTCCAGGGCGTCTTCAGCATCGAGTACGAGCACCAGACCCCGAAGATGCTCGAGGAGATCGCCCGGTGCATCGCCTTCTTCGACGCGCAGGCGAAGAAGCTGGCGAAAACCGAGTAAAGCGAAAGGGTCGCCGCGCCGGCGCGCCCGACACGGGAAGGGCGAGCCGGTTGCCGCTGTCGGGTCCTACTCGCCCTTGACTTCGATCTTCCGGGCCTTGCTGCCTTCTTTCAGGGGCAACTCGATGTGTAGCATGCCGTCGCGGAGGTTGGCTTCCATCTTCTGCTCGTCGACCTCGGCCGGGAGGCGGAAGCTGCGTTCCACGCGGCTGCAGCGACGTTCGCGGAGGTGCTCTTTGCCCTCGGGCGCATCCTC
>CAYTQL010000163.1:0-6858 GCA_964439555.1 uncultured Planctomycetaceae bacterium
GAACTTGGTGACTTCCCCCTCGTACCGGTAGGCCATGGAGTTGCTGACGTCCAGGAGGATGTAGCAGCGGAGGTTGGTTTCCTGCTCGTACTGCTTGATGTAGTAGCGGTCGGTCCGCCCCCAGGCGACCCAGTCCAGGTGGCGGATGTCGTCGCCGGGGGAGTATTCGCGATGCTCGGAGAACTCGACGGAGAAGCCCTTGTGCGGGCTGCGGTGGAGCCCGGAGACGAACCCCTCCACCGCCTGGCGCGCCAGGAGGGAGAGGTTGGAGAGCTTGGCGATCTTCTCCGGCTCGAAATAGGTGTAGGGCGTCCGGGCCATCTACGCTTCCTCCGGCGGACCCATCAGGGCGACGACCATCTGTCCGTATTCCCGCCTCCGCCGGACCTCCAGCCCGCCGAGGCGTTCGGGCAGTTCCGCGTCGTCCGGGGCGCGGAGGACGACCAGCCCGTCCGCACTCAGCGCCCCGGCGAGCGGGGCGAAAAGCCGCCGCTCGACCTTCAACCAGTCCCACCGGCGCAGCGCCGCGTACGGCGGGTCCACGAACGCCAGGTCCACGCCGCGCTCCAGCGTGCCCAGTTGCGGGCCGAGCCGCCGGAGCACGTCGCCGCTCCAGACGCCGGAGCGGTCGGCGAGCCCGAGGTCCCGCAGGTTCCGCCGCAGGCGCGAAACCACCGCCCGGTCCGACTCGGCGAAACGGCACGCCCGCGCCCCGCGGGACAGCGCCTCGATGCCCAGCGTCCCGGTCCCGCAGAACAGGTCGAGGACCGTCGCGTCCTCCAGGCGGGATGCGAGCATGTCGAACAGCGATTTCCGCGCCGCGGAGGTGATCGGCCGGGTCACCGCCTTCGTCGGCGGGGCGAGCAACTTTCTGCCTTTGAACTCACCGGCCAGGATTCGGATCATCAGCGCCTCCGGGGGTTCAACCACGGACGACGCCCATGATACCCCCTCGGCTCGGCCGGACGCGAGCGGTGACATCGCAATCCGGTCCCCGTCGGGCTGCGGCAGATGCGGTCCCCCCACGGCTTCCCAAGCGCCCCGCGACCGTGTACGCTACGGGCGCCGCAAACCGCCCGCGCAAAGATACGCCCCGCCACGGTGAGCGCCGCGGCGGGGCTGGGGCATTGGTGCTGGGTCTGTGGAGCAGACCAGCTTGCGGTTGCCAAGGTCACGTGCGTCCCTTGACGCAACGGAACCGTACGATGCGATTCTGGCGATGACGAGGTGAGCTCATGAAAATCGGGAAGAATTTCCTCCCGGTCGCGCTGACGCTGGGAGCCCTGGTCGCCGGGTGCGGAACCCACACCGAACCCGTCGCCCCGCCGTCCGCCGAGGCCCCCGCGCGGGCGGAGGAGTTTCGGCGGGTCTGGGACGCCTCGGAGGACGTACTCGACCGGTATGACTTCCCCATCCTCCGCCGCGACCGCCGGGAGGGAGTGATCGCCACCGGGCTGGTCGTCGCCAGCCAGTGGTGGGAGTTCTGGCGTCCGCCGGCGACCGACGCGGCCGCCCTGGCCGAGAACACTATCCAGGACATCTACCGCCAGGCGACGGTGCGCATCCGCCGGAACCGCGACGGCGTCGGGTACGCCCCGCGCGTGGCGGTGGACGTCTACCGCTCGGAAGCCCCGGCGATCCAGTTGACCAGCACCGTCGAAGCCAAGGCGCTGTACAACCTCCCGGCCACGGAGGAAGGACAGGGCCGCTTGATGCTCCATGACGCCCTGGACCCGAGCCCCGGGGAGGTAAAGGTCCACCTCGGCGAGGACGAGGCGCTGGCCAGGCGCCTCGAAGGCGAGATCGTCGAGCGGGCCCGGACGCCGCGGCAGGAAGCGCCGGAACCCGTCGAGGCGCCCGAGACCCCCGCCCCGGCGCCGGCGGCGTCCGAAGACGGCGCGGTGGTCCCGATGGCGCCGGTGGACGCGCCGGGGGCCTCGGACTAAGCCCCGCCCGCGATGGACATCGAACGCTACGCCCGCCGCCACGTTCACTACCGCCTCGCCGAGGCGCCGGAGATGCTCCTCGAGACGCTGCGGGGCGGGCCGTGGCGAACCCTCCTGGACGTCGGCTGCGGCGACGGCGCGCTGCTGCGGGCTCTCAAGGGCGGGGGGGATCTCGACGGCAAGGCGGCCGGGGGCGTGGACCTCTCCCGCCGACGGGTCGCCCGGGCACGCGAGATCGACCCCGACCTGCACTGCCGCGTCGACTCGGCCGAAACGCTCGAAACCGTCCCCGACGCCTCGGTGGACCGGTACGTCTCCACGCAGGTCATCGAGCACGTCCCGGACGAGGAGGCGATGATCCGTTCGATGCGCCGCGTCCTGCGCCCCGGCGGGGTCGCGTACGTCAGCACCGTCTTCAAGCGTCCGTGGGCGTGGTACTTCTACCGCTGCAACGGGCGATGGACGCTCGACCCGACGCACCTCCGCGAGTACACCCGCGACGGGCAACTACTCGACAGGCTCCGGGCGTCCGGGCTGGAGACGGTCGAGCAGCGCAAAACGCCGATCCGCTATCCGCTGCTGGATTTCGTCCTTCGTGCGGCCGGGGTGCGGCGGAGCGACATCGCCGCGGTCCCGCTGGTGGACCTGCTCCGGCAGATCGAGCTCCCCGTTCCGGGCTATTTCATCTGGGAGATTCTCTGCCGGCGGAGGCCGACGTAGTCGGTCGGAGGTCGCCGAAGGTTCGATGCCAGGCGATGAAGGCGGAGAGGGCGTGCTGGACGTAATCGATGCGGACCTCGGCCGCCCGGGCGTTGTGACGCGGGTTCTCGGGCAGGCGGATCGTCGCGCGGGGGATCGCCCCGGCGTGCGGGCCGTGGACAATCTGGGCCCGGCGGAGGAACGCCGCCCCGAGCTTCGCCGCCCGGCGGACCCGGGCCCGCAGCGCGGAATCGCCGAGATGCGGGACCATCGCCAGCATCCCCTCCAACCGGATGGCCGTCGGAGTCGTGGTCCCGTCGGCGCGGAACGCCCCGCGGATGGGGCTTTGCGGGTCGGTGATCTGCTGGGAGAGCATCCGCTCGATGATCCGCCGGGCGTGGCGCATCAGTGCGGGCTTTCGGCCGGCGGCGCCGCCGGCGTCGAGCAGCTCGGCCGTGGCGATCAGCGCCCAGTGGTCGGCGGGCGTTTCCGCGGCGTCTTTGCGGGTCTCGGCGAGGTGGACCAGCGCGTCGCGTGCGGCCGCGGTCCAGCGGGCTTCGCCGGTCAGCCCCCCCAGACGGATCAGCCCCAGCGCCGCCTCGCCGGGGTAGTACAGCGAGACCCAGCGCGAGAAGCCCAATCCCCCGATGTACTTGCTGCGGAAGCTCCCGTTGTCCCGCTGCATCCACAGGAGGCACCGTCCGACGGCGCGCAGCTCGGCGCGGGCGACGGCGTCGTCGTCCAGGCGCGCCGCGGCCGTCAGGGCCACCAGCCCGAGCCCCTGCCCGCCGAGCTTGACGACCGGGCGGCGCAGCCGATGCCGCAGCGACGCGAGGCGGGTGTAGTCGGTCCAGATCGCCCGGCAACTGCACCCGGCGGGCCCGTCGGCGATGAAGCGCCGCAGGTACGCCGCCCCGGCGGTGATCGCCCGGGCGAGCTCGGGGTCCGCCCCCAGCTCGTGGAGCTGCGAGAGGGCGTAGATTGTCCCGGCGTGGCGGAGGAGGTTGTATTTCCGGCTCCCGACGTAGCGCCCGGGGTCGGTCAGGTGTCGGCGGTAGATGAACCGCCCGTCCGCCTCCTGCTGGGCGAGCAGGTAGTCGCGGGCGAGGGCGATCTCCCGCGGGAGGGGGCTCGAGGGGCCCTCGGCGGATGCAGAGGAATCCGGCGTTCGGCACCCGGTCGCCATCGCGACGAGGGCCAGGACCCCGGCGACCGCCGTGAAGTGCGGCGCCCTGCCGACGCTTTGCCGCCCGGGGACCTGTCGCCGACCTCGGCGGCGTCGAGCGACGGTGTCCCGGCGCGGTGCGTGTTCCGTTGTGCGTTGGGGCGTTCGGCGGCCGACCGACCGGTCGACCGACAGCGGCGGCGCGTCGCCGCACTCCGGGCAGGTGAACATCATTCCTCAGCTTTCAGCGTCTCCAGGGCCTTGACCGCGGCGGCGGCGACGGGCTCCTTCCCGTCCTTGGAAGCCTTCTCCAGCGCAGCGAGGACCCGGGCGTTGCTTACGCCGATCTTGCCCAGGGCCTCGGCGGCCGCGGCGCGGGCGTCAGGATAGCTGTGCGAGAGCAGCTTGACCAGAGCCCCGCCGGCCGGGGCGGCCTTGGGGCCGATCTCCCCGAGCACCCGCGCCGCCAGGGCGCGGAACCACTGGTTGCCCGTGCGGACCTGCCCGATGAGCACCTCCGTCGCCCCGCCGGCGTCGGGCCCGAGAGGCTTGAGGGTCTGGATCGCCCACCAGCGGAGACGGCGGTCGCCGGTGCGGATCAGCCGGACCAGCGGGTCCACCGCCGGGCGTCCGAGCTTCGCGATCAGCGGGGCGATCTGCTCGCGGACGGAGCGGTTCGCCTCGGCCGCGGCGGCCAGGGCGAGGGCGAGGTCGTCGGCTTCGAGGCTTTCGACCAGGGCGTCGGCGGCGTGTCCGTCCTTCCAGACCCGCTCGCGGTCCATCGCCTCGATGAGGATCTTCGCCGCGGACGGGCCGACGGCGCCGAGGATCTTCGCCGCCAGCTTGCGGACGCGCGGGTCCTCGTCGTCCAGGGACGCGCCGATCTTCCCGGCGGCCGGGCGGGCCTTCCAGCCCATCTCCGCCAGCGCCCGCAGCGCGGCGAGGCGCTCTCCGGCGTCCCTGGCGTCCAGCCGTTCAGCCAGCTCGGCCACGCGGGCCTTGCGCTTGTGGATCTGCGCTGCGCGGTCCGCCCGCAGCTCGTACGCCATCAGCGGTCCGTAGCGGAGGAAGAGCCTCCCCTCGGCGATCACGGGGTTCACCCGCCCCTGCCACTCGACGTCCTTGACGCTCACGTCCGCGTCGGTCAACTCGGGGATGAACCGCCCGGCGAGCTCGAAGCCCTTCTCGGTGGGCTTGAGCAGCGAGACCCGCGGTCGCGGGACCTTCCCGGAGGTTTTGACCAGGTCCACCGCGTAGACCTTCCCGTCGGCGGCGATGATGTGCCCGGCGGTCCCGGCCGGGGTGTGGTGGAGGACCTTGCCGGTCTCGGCGTCGATGCAGAGCAGCTCGTTCGGCGCGCGCTTGCGGCGGCGGGAGGACTTCCCGTCGTCGATCGGGTTGCCCTTGTCGTCGAAGCGGGTGACCGGGTCGCCGGGGCGCCCGAAAAGGTACACCCGTCCGTTGAGGATCACCGCGTGGGAGTACCCGGCCCGCCAGGGGCGCTGCCAGAGGGGGGTCGGTTCGTCGCCCTCGGAGTTCAGGCGGACCATCCGGGCGACGCCGCCGCGGGGCATCGTCAGCAGGTACCCGTCGGCGTAGACGGGGGTCAGTTCCTTCTCCGAGCCCTTGGGGTTGGGCAACTCCCAGAGCTTCCTGCCCGTCTCGGCGTCGAGGACCAGGAAGCTCCGCCAGGTCGGGTAGGCGACGATCGTCCGCCCGTTGTGGTTGAACGCGGCGCCGGAGCAGTCGCCGGCGGAGAATTTCCGCCCGGTCTCGGCGTCGGCTTCCCAGATCGTCTCGCCGGTCTCGATGTCGATCGCGACGATCGGCGGCGTCTCGTCGAACCGGCTGCACGTGTTGAAGATCACCTTCCGCCCGACCCGCATCGGCGAGGAGGGCAGACCCCAGCCCATGTGCCCCTTGCCCGCGCCGAAGTCCCGCCAGGCGTTCTTCTTCCAGCGGATTTCCCCCTTGTCGACGTTCACGCCGTAGAGGTTGGCGTCGGGCGTGGTGGTCACCACCATCTCGTCGCGGACCAGCGGCGTGCTGCGGGCGCCGCTGAACCGCTTCCAACCCGCCCCGCCGATGGGGAGGCGCTTGAGCAGTTGCCCTTCGAGTGAGAAGACGTACAGGTGGGACAGCTCCCCCCCGGCGACGTAGACCTGCCCGTCGGCGACCGTGACCCCGCCGTACCCGACGCCGATGTCGTACTTCCACAGGCGTTCCGGTCCGCCCTCCGGCCAGGACTCGAGCAGCCCCTCGGCCTCGTAGACCCCGGCGTTGTCCGGTCCGCGGTATCCGCCGGTGTTGCCGGCGAAGGCGGTCGCGGCGAGCAGAAGGCTCAGCGCGGCAACGAAATACAGGCGCGTCATGTCAGACTCCGTGAAATAGCGGGTGGTTCCAGTGGTGGAACACCGCCCCGGGCGGCGTGGTTCGGATTACTGGCGCGGTCCGGGGTCGCCAAGGCGGGCGGTGCGCGCTGCGGGCGCCGCTGCGCTGCGCCTATCGGTTCACGCGGCCTTTCGGGCCCGTCTTGCGGGGCTCGGAGTACTTCCACTGTTCGGCGGTGTCGGGGGGCTCTTCGCCGCTTTCGCCCGCTTCGGCGGCCTTGAGCTCGTTGACCCGGTCGCGGAGCCGGGCGGCGCGTTCGAACTCCAGCGCCTCGGCCGCCTCGAACATGTCCTTCTCCAACTGGGCGATCAGTTCGGTGCGGTCGAATTCCTCCTCGGATGCCTGGATCGCCTCGCGGGCGACGCGACGGGCCTTGAGCTGCTCGGTGAAGGAGCTTCGAATCGCCTTGCGGATCGTCTGCGGGGTGATCCCGTGTTCCTTGTTGAACGCGAGTTGCGCTTCGCGCCGGCGGTCGGTCTCGTCGATCGCCTTCTGCATCGCCTCGGTGATCCGGTCGGCGTAGAGGAAGACCTGGGCGTTCACGTTCCGGGCGGCCCGGCCGATCGTCTGGATCAGGCTGGTCGCCGAACGGAGGAAGCCTTCCTTGTCGGCGTCGAGGATGCACACCAGCGAGACCTCCGGCAGATCGAGCCCCTC
>CAYTQL010000164.1:0-6837 GCA_964439555.1 uncultured Planctomycetaceae bacterium
CGATCGGGCGAGGCCGCGGACCGCTGACCGCCCTGGACCGCCGCCTGCTGCGCCCCCTGCTGGAGATCGTCCGGGCGAGCCTCAGCGCCGCGTGGGAAGGGCTCGGACCGCAACTCGCCCTCCCCCCCGCCTCCGGCGCCGCGCCGGGTCCGCCCGACGCCGAAGCGACGGTGCTGCACTTCGAGGCGGCGATCGAAGGACACAAGGGCTGCCTCCGGGTGTGCGTCCCGGGGCGGCTGGTGGAGCCCGAACGCCTCCTGGGCGCCCCCGCTCCCGGCGGCGGGCCGCTGGAGCTGAGGGTCTCCCTGGAGCACGTCCGCCTGGGCGCCGGGACGCTGGAGACCCTCGAGCCCGGGGACGTCCTGCTCTGCGAAACGCCGGAGGAGTCCGCCGCCACGGTCCGCGTCGCGGGCATTCCCCGCTATTCCGCGGCCGCGGGGGCCTTCGACGGCAAACGGGCGGTGACGATCCTGGGCAAGGGCGATCCGCAGACGCCGGCGGAGGAGGATTCGCAATGACCTCCCCGCCGGACGCCAAGCCCTTCGAGTTCCTGGACCCCGGCGACCTGGCCGATCCGCCGATCCGCCTGGAGCTCAACGAAACCATTCCCGCCGATCCGGTCCGCGGGCTCGTGCCCGCCTACAGCTTCTCGATGCGCGTGACCGGGTCCCGCGGGACCGCCGGGCACCTCAGCCTGCGGGCGAGCAACAATCCGACGATCCTCCTGTACGCCGGACACGTCGGCTACGGGGTGGACCCGGAGTGGCGGGGCAACCACTTCGCCGCCCGGGCGACCCGGCTGATCTACCCGCTCGCCCGCGCCCACGGGCTGGAGGAGCTCTGGATCACCGTCAACCCGGAGAACGCCGCCTCCCGGCGGACCTGCGAACTGCTCGGCGGGGAGATGGTCGAAATCGTCGACCTCCCCCCCGACTGCGACATGTACCAGCGCGGCGAACGGCGCAAGTGCCGCTACCGAATCGACCTGCGGGAGACCCCGTGAACGCCGACCCGCTCGCCGACTTCCACAGCCCGGGCGTGGACCGGGTCCGCGAGGCCGGCGGCGTCTGGAAGCTGCCCGCCGGGAGGATCCTGCTGCCGCGGGTCTTCGGCTTCTGCGGCGGGGTCAAGCGGGCGCTGGCGCTGATGTCCCGCGCCCTTCAGCACCGTGAGGGGCGGCGGCTGGTGCTCCTCGGCGAGATCATCCACAACCCGTGGGTGAATGACTACTTCCGCGCCCGCGGCGTGCGGGTGCTCAGCAACGCCCAGCGGCGGGACATCGAGCGACACGTCGGCCCGGAAGACGTGGCGGTGATCCCCGCGTTCGGCGTCCCGCTGGACGTCGAGCAGCGCCTCGGCGCGATCGGCTGCGAGATCATCGACGCCGCCTGCGTGGACGTACGCCGGTTGTGGAGCTGGGTCACCGCGGCCGCGGGGGAAGGCTACGGGCTGCTGCTGTTCGGCAAGAGCCGCCACGACGAGACGGTCGTCACCCGTTCCCGGCTCGAGGCGGTCGGCGGGTCGTACGTGGTGGCCGCGTCGCTGGAGCAGGTGGACGCCTTCTGCCAGTGCATCGACACCGGCGGGTCGCTGGAGGAGACCTTCGCCGCCGAAGCCCGCAACACCGACGAGATCGGCGCGTTCGAACGACTCGCCCAGGCGTCGCAGACCACGATGCTCTACGACCACACGCTGAAGGTGCGCGAGCGGCTCTCGGCGGCGTTCGCCCACCGCTACGGTCCGGACGAGGGCGCCGAGCGGCTGAAGTTTCAGCCCACCGTCTGCCAGGCGACCCAGCAGCGACAGGCCGCGGCCGTCGAGGCGTGCAGGCGGGCGGACCGCGTGGTGGTCGTCGGCGGCTTCGGCAGCTCGAACACCCGCCACCTCCACGAGTTGGCCAGCCAGTACGCCCCGGCGGTGCACATCGAATCCGCCGAGGCAATCCGCTCGGAAAAGCTCGTCCGCTCCCGCCGTCTCGACGACGAAGAGGCCCACGAAGTCCGCGGGTGGCTTGGCGAGAAACGCCCCGTCACCGTGGCGGTCCTGGCCGGGGCGTCCAGCCCGGAGGTCGTCGTCGGCGAGGTGATGCAGCGCATCGCCGGGTTCCTCGGCGACCGGTAAGCTCCCGCCCGGTCAGTTTTTCCCGCCCGCCGGATGAGAACGCCCCCGCTCGCGCATAGCATACACGAGAAGAACTTCCCGCGCCGTTTTTGAACCGAGACCGCTGTCGCCCGCCCGGGCCCACCCGGGGGTCGCCGCCGAGACAAAGCGCCGTCCCTCCGCGATCGTCCGTCCCGCGCCCGCGCCGCGGTCCCAGCTCGCGAAAGGAGCACCCATGCCCAAGACCTTCAGTGAAGTAATCAAGTCGGACGACTGGAAGACGGAAAAGCACGTCCCGGTCATCACCTGTCCGGACTCGCTGCCCAGCGGCGAGCTGACCGACGTGACGGTCGCCGTCGGGGCGGAGGTCGCCCACCCGAACACCACGGCCCACCACATCGCCTGGATCACGCTGTATTTCCAGCCCGAGGGCGGGCAGGTCTACCAGATCGGGCACTTCGAGTTCAGCGCCCACGGCGCGTCGACCGACGGGGCGGACAGCAGCGGCATCTACACCAACCACCAGGCGAGCACGCAGTTCAAGACCGACAAGGGTGGGACGCTCTTCGCCGAGTCCTACTGCAACATCCACGGCGTCTGGGAGGGGTCCAAGGAGATCGCCGTCTCGTAACGCGACGGAAAGAGCGGCGCGACATGGCGACCAGCGACCAGCGGCGTAAACGTGGCTGGT
The DNA here is from genome assembly GCA_964439555.1 of uncultured Planctomycetaceae bacterium. Classification (GTDB taxonomy): domain Bacteria; phylum Planctomycetota; class Phycisphaerae; order SM23-33; family SM23-33; genus CAYTQL01. The sequence goes on from CAYTQL010000164.1 coordinate 2,792, forward strand.
GCTCGCCCTGCGGTCTGCGCTGCGAACCACGGTGCCCTGCTCGCATACGCCATCAGCGACCCCGCCCGGGACGAACCCCGCAGGGGGGCTAGAGGAGCATGTCCTTGATCCACTCCTTGATGATCGCCGGCTCGGGGACGCGCGCGGTTGCCCGCACGCGGTGCTGCGCCACCACGGCCGCCGGGGTCTGCTGCATGGCGAGCCCGTAGCTGTTGATCGCCCGCTCGTCGGTCACCAGGCGCACGTCGACGTCGGCGCCCAGTTCGGTGGCCGCCCGGCGGGCGTTCTCTGCGAGCCTGCAACAGCAGGCGCCCCCGTCGCCGAGGACCAGGATGGACCCGTGCCTCCCGCGGATCTTCATCCGCAGCTTCTCGTAGATGCGCTCGCGGATCGCCCGGACGAGCTCTTCGCGGGGCGGGATCTTCGAGACGAACCGGATCTTCCCGTCGATGCAGATCGTCGGCACGTTGCGGACCAGCAGACTGGTCATGAACACCAGAGACTCGCGGTACTTGATCTTGTGTTCCCGCCATTCCACGATGCCCTCGAACTCCGGGGCGATCGCCCGGACCGCCTCGACCATGTACTGGCAGGGGGCGCACGCCTCGGAATCCAGGGTGACGATGTCCACGATGACCTTGTCCGACTGCCCGTACTCTTGCATGTCCAGCAGGTCGTCGCCGGGCGCCTGCTCGGCCGCAAGGGCCTGGGCGATCTCCCGCTTGTACGGGTCGCGAACGACCTCCCCGACCGCCGCGAGGTTCTCCGGCGGCGTCGCGTAGGGCAGGTCGCACCCGGGGGCGAGAATGAAGCCCTCCTCCCCGCCGATCTCCATGCACGCGACGGCGTTGCGCCGCGCGTCGTCGGAGTCGCCCAGCAGCAGCACAGTGGTCAGTTGCAGGTTGCCGCCGAAACTCACGCCCATCGGGCGGCAGATGTTCCGCACGTACTCCAGGGGGATGTTCTCGTCCACCGAGACACTGTCGCACCCCGTCTCGCACATGGCCTGGAGGTTCTGCTCGGCGTGCCCGCACACGAAGAACGAGCCCGGGACGCCCAGCTCGCGGGTGCGTTCGAAACAAGCGGCGGCGTGGGTCGAGACGAACTGCCGGAACTGATCCGGCCCGATCTGGCTGGTCATGGGGTCCACCATGGCGATGACGTCGCACCCGGCCTCGACGTAATACCCGCTGACGGCGCAGGCGACCTTGGTGGTGAAGTGCATCAGCTCGTCGATCGTCTCCGGGGCATCGTACATCTTCATGAAAATCTCGGTGCCCAGCAGGTGCAGCGCCAGCGTGAACGGGCCGGTGACCAACCCGTAAAGGGCGATATCCGGGTGCCGCTCCCGAAGGACGCGGGCCGCGGAGAGAACCTCACCGAGACGACCGGCGTCGGCGGCGGGCACCGCCAGATCGGTGAGGGAGGCGGTCTCCAGCACGTGGCGCACCACGGCCGGGGGGTTGTCGGACGACCAGTTCAGCCCGCAGCCGAGGGCCTCGGCCTCGAGTTGAAGGTCGAAGGTCACCGGCAGACCGTCCGGTTCGTATCGCTCAATGGCGGCCGAGGCTCCCTGGGCGATCAGCTCGCCCGAACGGAGCAACTCATCGGCGGGCACGTCGATCAGCGCCCCGCCGTGGCAGCCCACGAACGGGACCCACGGAATGCGATCGGGCTTCTGGTTCCGCAGCGCAGTCAGTACACGTTCTTTGCCGGTCATCGTCCGGAACTCCTCTTCATGGCGTTTCTCTTTTCTATGCTTCAGTCTTGCCTCAGGCAAGCAGATGGCCAGTTTCGGCAACGGAATCCCTCCCGGCCTGCCGCAAAGCAGTAAAGGCTCGAATGATTCGTGACGATGGAGATACCTGAAGCCCGCAAGGGCGCCTGGGTCGGGGCTCATACCTCTGGCTTCATCGAGCCCCCGGAAACATCGCTCGCCGCAGAAAGTTCCGGATCGCTCGTCCGGTAGGAAAGGAGTTCGTATGAAGTCTGCTGATACCCGTGTCTGCACGGTGGCCCGCAGGGGGCAGGTCGCCTACGTCCGTCCGGGCGCCTCGGCCCGTGAGGCGGCCGAGACGATGCGCCGCCGCGGGATCGGGTCGCTGCTGGTGCTCGACGCGGCGGGGCGCGTGGTGGGCATCCTCTCCGAGCGGGACATCGTCAATCGCCTCGCCGCCCGGGGGGCGGACCCGAACGCCACCACGGCCGGGGAGATCATGACCACGGAGGTCGGGCACTGCACCCCGCAGACGCCCATCACCGAGGCGAACGACCAGATGCTCGCCCGGCACATCCGCCACCTGCCGGTCGTCGAGGACGAGCGGGCGGTGGGGATGCTCTCGATCCGCGACGTCCTGGCGTACCAGCTCGACCTGACCACCGCGATGACCAGCGCCGCCGAGCAGACCGGGCGGTTCGTGAAGTTCCTCAAGAGCCTCGACTTCGACGAGGTGCTCAACGTCATCGGCGCCGAAGTGCCCAAGGCCTTCGGGGCCGGGGCGTGGATGCTCTGCGTGCTCCGCGACGACGCGGAAGAACCGCTGGACATCCGCGGACGTTGCCCGGCGTGCTGGTCGTCCGAGGAATCGCGCTGCCGGGCGTGGGCGAAACTCGGCGAGGCGCAGTTCGCCGAGACCCCGGAGATCACCTGCCCCTGCGCCCGCTCCGGACCGCGAGCGCTGATCCCGCTGCGGGACTGTACCGCACATCCCGGCGGCGCCGAGGGCTTCCTGTGCATGTGCGGGCTGCCGAGCGTCTCCGGTGTGGCCGAGGAGGTCCGCCGCTACAAGGGCGGGCTGATGCAGGAGATTCTCATCGCCACGCTGACCAACACGCGCCTCTACGCCGAGGCCCGCCGCCGCAGCCGGATCGACGGGCTCACCGGGCTCCAGACCCGGCGCACGCTCGAAGAGCAATTGCGCGAAGCGTACGAACGCGGCGTCCGCTACAAGCGGCCTTTCTGCGTGGCCGTGGTGGACGTGGACAAGTTCAAGCAGGTCAACGACACGCACGGGCACGCTGCGGGCGACGAAACCCTCCGACGCCTCGGAGACCTGATGTGCGACTCGATCCGCGCGACCGACCTGGCCGTGCGGTATGGGGGCGACGAGTTCGTCCTCCTGCTGCCCGAAACGCCGCTCGACCCGGCCCGACGGATGCTCGAACGGCTCCGTCGCCGCGTGGTCGAGGGAGTCCGCACCCCGGACGGCGAGCCGGTGACCATCAGTTGCGGGATCGCCCAGTTCCAGTGCGGGACGGACCACGACGGGCAAAGCGTCTTCCGCCGCGCCGACGCCGCCCTCTACGACGCCAAACGCCGCGGCCGGAATGCCGTCGCCGCGCCCGTCCCGGCATAGCCCGTAACCGGACCGGTCGTCGGCGGGGCGGGCGGTTCCGCTGCCCGCGGGGCGTTACTCGCCGAGCCTGTCGATCTTGGCTGCGAGGATGAAGTCGTTCTCGCTGAGCCCGTCGATCTTGTGGGTCCACAGTTCGATGCTGGTCCGACCCCACGTGAAGCTGATCGTCGGGTGGTGGTTCTCCGCCTCGGCGAGTTCGGCGACCTTGTCGGCGAAGGTCCAGGCGGCCTGGAAGTCGTCAAAGCTCCAACTGCGTCGGAGCTTGCGGTTTTCCAGGACGGTCCAGTCGGAGACCTGCTTGTGCAGCTCGCGGACGCGTTCGGGACGCATCGGCTCGGTTTCGCCGCGGCACGGTTTGCATTCCTTCTGAGTCAGTTCAGTCATGGCTTCTTCTCCCTCAGAAGTATAGCCCGCCCGGGTCGGCGGACCCGACTCCTTCCGCCCCGCCGCGGTTGAGCCCGCCGACGGCGGAGGTCACCGGGCGGGGTCGTAGTACATCGGGAGGTCGACCTTGCCGGTGGAGTTGTTGCGCTCCTCGGTCTCGAGCTGCGGGTGGGCGTCGTAGGGCTCGAGGGTGAGGGGGACCTTGTCGCCCTCGGAGAGCTCCCCGACGCGTTGGACCTTCTTCCCGCCCAGCGTCGCCCACTGGGCGACGAGGATCTCCTCGGCGTCGCATTCACCGGCGAGGAC
>CAYTQL010000165.1:0-6836 GCA_964439555.1 uncultured Planctomycetaceae bacterium
GGAGTACTACCTCCGCGAGCAGCTCCAGGCGATCCAGAAGGAACTCGGGCAGGGCGACGAGAAATCCGCCGAGATCGACGAACTCCGAGAGAAGGTCGAGAACTCGGGCATGCCCGAAGAGGTCCGCTCGGAGGTTGACCGCGAACTCGACCGCATGAGCCGCATCCCCACCGCCTCGCCGGAGTACAACGTCCTGCGGACCTACCTCGACGTCATGGTTGAGATGCCCTGGGCGGCGAGCACCGAAGACAACATGGACGTCAACCACGCCCGCGAGGTGCTCGACGAGGACCACTACGACCTCGACAAGATCAAGCGTCGCATTCTGGAGTATCTCGCCGTCCGCAAGCTGGCGCCCGAGTCCCGCGGACCGATCCTCTGCTTCGTCGGCCCGCCCGGGGTGGGCAAGACCTCGCTCGGCCAGTCGATCGCCCGGGCGCTGAACCGCAAGTTCATCCGCATGAGCCTCGGCGGCATCCGCGATGAGGCCGAGCTCCGCGGGCACCGGCGGACCTACATCGGCGCCATGCCCGGTCGGATCGTCCAGGAAATCCGCAAGTGCGGATCCAACAACCCCGTGTTCATGCTCGACGAACTGGACAAGGTCGGCGCCGACTTCCGCGGCGACCCGACCAGCGCCTTGCTGGAAATCCTCGACCCCGCCCAGAACAAGACCTTCCAGGACCATTACCTCAACGTCCCGTGGGACCTCTCCAGCGTGATGTTCATCGGAACGGCCAATGTGCTGGCGCCGGTGCCCGCCCCGCTGCGGGATCGCATGGAGATCCTCGAGTTGCCCGGGTACACCCAGGCCGAGAAGCTCCACATCGCCGTGAAGTACCTCGTCCCGCGGCAGCTTGAGCAGAACGGGCTCAACGCCTCGCAGGCGAAGTGGCGGGAGAACGCCATCAAGCGGATCATCGAGAGCTACACCCGCGAGGCCGGCGTCCGCGAGCTGGAGCGACAGATCGGCAGCGTCTGCCGGGGCATTGCGGCGATGATCGCCGCCGGGGAGGCCAAGACGCGCACCGTCACGCCCAAGCTCGTTCGCGAGCTGCTGGGCCCCCGCAAGTACGAGAGCGAGCTGGCGATGCGCACCAGCGTTCCCGGTGTGGCGACCGGGCTGGCGTACACGCCGACCGGCGGGGAGATCATCTTCGTCGAGGCGACCGGGTACGCCGGCAAGGGCCACCTTTCGCTGACCGGGCAGATCGGCGACGTGATGAAGGAATCGGCCCAGGCGGCCATGAGCCTGCTCAAGAGCCGCGCCGCGGACCTGGGCATCGAGTACGAGGAACTCGCCAAACAGGACGTGCACGTGCACGTGCCCGCCGGCGCGGTCCCCAAGGACGGGCCCAGCGCGGGGGTCGCGATGTTCACCGCCGTCACGAGCCTCTTCACCGGCCGGGCGGTGCGACACGACGTGGCGATGACCGGCGAGGTCACCCTCCGCGGACTCGTCCTGCCCATCGGCGGGGTGAAGGAGAAGTCCCTGGCCGCCAAGCGCGCCGGCATCAAGACCGTCATCCTGCCCGAGCGGAACGAGAAGGACCTCGAGGAGGTCCCCGAAGAGGTCCGCGAATCGATCAACTTCGAGTTCGCCCGGACCGTCGACGACGTGCTCGCCGTCGCCCTCAAGGGCGGGCGGAAGGAGAAGACTTCCGGGAAGAAGAAGCGGAAGCGATCGAAAGCCGCCGCCGCGAAGTAACCCCCGTACCGACGACGCGCTGCTCGGCGAGGCATGGCGCCGGCGACTTACGCCGCCTCGGCCTGTCGGTCGCCGAAAGCGTCGCGGAGGCGGCGCTCGGTTTCGGTGAGCTGCTCGAGCAGCTCGCGCCCCGGTCCGCTGCTCTGCTGGATGCCGTCGACGGCCTGATGGACCGCGTCGACCAGCTCGCGCATCCGCTCGACGATGACCTCCACGTCTCGCCGGGCGATCATCGCCTCCTGGTCCGAGGAGGCGGCGATTCCGTGGTCCCGCGCCAGGCGCATCCCGTCGGCGTCCGGGTTGGGGTCGATCACCTTTCGGTTCCCCCTCGCCGGCGTCCGTCAGTCGGCGTAGCTGCCCTCGCTCCGCCAGACGTCGAGGACCAGCTCGTCGGTGGGATCGCCCCAATCGGCGACGTGATGGACCAGGATCGCCGAGTGCTTGAAGCGGCGGGCGGTCTGGACGTACAGGTCGGCGATGTCGCGGCGATGCAGCCGGCGCTCGGTTTCGGACATCTAATCCCACTGCCCGTACCGCCGCTGGTGCGGGCGGATGCGTCCGAAGGCCTCCATCGGCAGGAAGAAGACCAGCTCGAAATGCGGCGCCCGCCCGCGCGCCGCTCCAGCGCGTGGATGAAGTTCTCGCGAGGCGTCATGGTCGGCTCGGCGAGGCGGCGAGGATCTTTCGGGTCCGAAGCGGTCTCACTCGGCCTTCTTCGCCTGCTTGATCTGCTTGTCGATCTTGTCGATCTTCTTGTCGACCTCGTCGATCTTCTTGTTGAGCGTCGCGACCTGCGGGTCCCGGGCGATCAGCTTGTCGAGCTCCTGGTTGAACGCCTCCCGGGCGGCCCGGATCTTCGCGGCCTTGGCTTCGAGCGCTCCGGACTGCTCCGCCTTCTTCAGGGCTTTCCGGGCGTCCTTGAGCTCGGCGCGGGCGGCGACGATCTGCTTCGCGTCACCGCGGGCGATCTTCTGTCGCGCCTGGCGAACGTCCCGGCGGGCCTGGTCGAGTTCCTCGCGGAGGTCCTGCCGCTGCCTGCGAAGCTTTCTGCGCTGCGCGGCGAGGTCGCCGGCTTCCTCGTCGAGGCGTTCGACGCGGGATTCGCGGAGTTCGCCGCGAAGTTTCTTGAGCGCCTCCTGCCGTTCGTCGGCGCCTTCGGCGCGCCGGAGGGCGCGGCGGGCCTTCCGCTCGGCGTTGCGGGCCTTGGCGAGGTCCTTGTGCGCCGCGAGGGCGTCGTCCAGTGACTTCCGGGCCGCTTCAAGGTCCGCCCGGGCCTTCGCCGCGGCCGTGGTGGGGTTCTCGCGCATCTCGGCCAGGGCCTTGTCCAAGGCCTTCTCGACCTCGGTGAGCTGCGGGTCGGCCTCGGCCTTGGCGCGGATGGGCGAGCGGCGGTTGCGCAGCTTGTACAGGGCGATCGCCTTGCGGTACGCCAGGTCCCGCTTGCGGGAGTTGATCTCGCGGGCCTGCTCGAGAAGCTTCTCGGCCGCGGGGAGCCCGGTGAGATCCTCGGTGAGGACGCGGCGGAGCTTCTTCTGGTCGCGCTCGAGCTTCTCCCGGGCGCCGACCACGGCGGGCGCCTCCCGCCGCTTGGCGCCGAGGGTGTGGTAGAGCATGTTCGCCTTCACGTACAGCGGTTCGACCGGCTTGGTCCGCCACTGCTCGCGGCGGAGGTGGTAGAGCTTCCCTCTCAGTTCGTCGGCCCGCTCGCGGGCGTCGCCGAGTTCGGCGACCTCTTTCGCCGAGAGTTCGCCGATGCGGGACTCCATCTGCTCGATCTTGCGGGTCAGGCGCTCGTGCTCGGCGGCGGGCTCGCGGTAGTAGACTTCGCCGCCGATGAGCCCGAGAACCTTTTCGTCGCGGGCGGCCTGGGCGGCGCGGAGTTGCTTGCGGAGCTTGGCGATTCCGGCCTCTTCCTCCGCGGCGGCGAGGGCCTTGCGGCTGGCGTCGACCTGGGCCTTGGCGTCCCGGACCTTCTTGCTCTTGCTCGTCGCAGCCACCCTGTCCCGGTAGACGTCGAGCCGGGCCCGCAGCGCGGTGAGTTGCTCATCGAGGGCGGCGAGGTCCTTCTGGATCCGCCCGATCTCCTCGACGACCTCCGGGCCGGCTTTGGCGTAGGCCTTCTGCTCGGCGAGGTCGCGCTTCTCGCGGAGGGTGCGGATGGTCTCGCGGCGTCCGTCGGCCTGTTCGGCGCGGCGGAGGGCGTCGGCGGCGGCTTGGACGGCCCCGCGGGCCTTGCGGACCTTCGGGTCGTCCTCGGCCTCGGCGGCGAGGGGGGCGACGCGCTGCTCGGCGAGGCTCAGCGCCTTCCGGGCGGCGACGACGTCCTTGCCGGGCTCATCTTCGATCGCCCGCTCCCGCTCGGCGACCTTGGCGGCCAGGGCGTTGATTTCGGCGTCCTTGTCCACCGCACGGAGGAACGGGGAGTCGGCGTGCTCGATCTGCAGCGAGATCAGCCCGAGCTGGTACTCCAGCTCATCGAGCTTGCGGTCGGTCGATTTCTCCAGTTCGGCGAGCTTCCGGGCTTCCGGCGTCTCGGTCAGGGCCTTCTCCACGGCCGCATCCAGCGCCTTCTGCGCCTCGGCGACCTTCGCCTTCGCGGCGCGGACCGCCTCGTGTTCCTGCATCGCGGCGGCGTGGGCCGCCTTCAACTCCTGGATGGCCTTCTCGGCCTCGGCCAACCGCTCCGAAAGAAGGTCGCGGGCTACCCGTCGGCGCTGCTTGAGCTGACCTTCCAGTTTGCGGCGCTGCTGCTGAAGCTGCTTCTTCTGGGCCCGGAGGTCTTTGAGGCTGTCGCTCGCCTCGGCCGCGAGGACGATCGGGGCGCAACCGATAAGAAGGAGCACTGCGATGAACCGTCTCATTGCCAACCCTTTCCTTTTCGAATGCCTCGCCTCACCGGCGGAGAGGCGATCGCGGAGATGTTCCTCTCTAGAACCCGTTGCCCGGCGGCGGGGTTCGCCCAAACCCGCCCCCAGGGCGCTATACAAAACCCGGCGGCGACAGGAAAGGAGGAAAACCTGCCCCGCCGGGCGTCAGAGCTTAAGCTGCCTGCGGGCAGGGGGAGACCCGCACACAACCAATCTGCTCATCTCAATTCTAGGCAACGGGGTCAGGGAACCGCGCATCAAAATGCGACAAAACGGCGCATCGGCTCCCCCAAATTCCCGTCCGGAAAACTCGCACACCCCTTCGGGGAAGTTCAGAACGCCAGGCGGTCGTACTGCTTCGAATCCGGGTGACTCCACCACTGGCGGACCGACTCGACGGGGCTCTGATCCTCCGAGCCGAACTCGGCGTTGACGATCCGCCCCAGCGCCTCGGCGGCGGCGCGGCGCAGCTCGGGGTTGGAGCTCTCGTCGTCGGTCTCGCCGATGCTCACCTGCTGGACGAGGTAGTACACCGCCCGGGGGTCCTCGAGCCTGCCGAGCTGCTCGGCGACCATCACCTTCAGCGTCAGCGGGTCGGCCATGCCGTCCGGGGCGCGATAGCTCTCGAAAATCCGCAGGAGCGGCACCACCGCCGCCGCGCCGAGCTCGGCGATCTCGGTGAGTTTCGCCTCGCGCGTGGCGTGGTCCCACTCGTCGAAGTGGGCGTAGATCTCTTCGACCTTGTGATTCAGCTCGATTTCCTGTTCGGCGGTGAGCCGCGAATTGAGCTGACGGTCGATCGTATCGGGGGCCAGCCCGGCCCGTTCGGCGAGCTTGCGGAGGACCTTCCGCTCCGCTTCGGCCACCTCGCCGTCCACCTCGGCCGCCTCGGTGAGCGTGCGGAGGGCCCGGTCGTAGCGGTCCGGCTCGCTGCCGAGGCGGAACTTCGTCGGTTCCTCACGGACCTGCGCGACCAGCGCGCGGAATTCCTCGTCGTCCACGCCGGCGCGGTCCCGGAGCGACTCGATCAGCTCCCGCTCCTTCTCGTCGAGTTTCCCGTCGATCAACGCCAGCGCCATGACATTGAGCAGGTCCCGGTGTTCGGTGTCGTCCATCGGCTCTCCTTTCGGATGGTGCAGATGCATTGTACCGGAGCGAGGCGGGATGGGAAGTGCCCGAAGAGGGCGGCGAACCGCCGGGGAACCGCCGCCCGCGCGCCGGGCTTCTGCGGCGTCCACACCGCCGGGGGACCGGGGCGGGCCTGCCGGCGCAGAAAAACCGACCGGAGCGGGGAAAGGAGGAGAACCCGCTCCGGTCGAGGCTAGGCTTGGGCCGTTCCGGAGGGAGGGAGAACCGGAACAGCCTTGCAGCGCTGGTTTCATCCATTTGTACGGGCGGGGCGCTGCGCAGGTTCCCCGGGAAGGGGAAAAATCCGGAAAAACCAGAGCGGGGAATTGCAGGTCGCCGGATCGCGCGCCGGCGGGCGTCGCTACGCGCCGAGACGGCGATGAATGAACTGCGCGCGGACCTCCGCCCGCTGCTCGGCCGTCATCTCCCGCCCGTGGATGCGCTGGAGGTGCGCCGGGTGGGTCAGGAGGAACAGCTCGTTGATCGTCTTGAGGTCCACGTCCTCGATGCGCCCGATGTTCACGCCCATCCGCACGAGGGACAGCAGGTACATCGTCTCCTCGGAGCTGATGAGCTTCGCCGCCCGCAGCAGGGCGAGGGAGCGGTCGATTTTGTCGTCCACGGCCACCGGGCGGTCGCGGAGCAGCGCCTGGCGGGCGCGGCGCTCGTACTCGATGAACTGGGGCACGATCTCGTTGACGAAGCCCTGGACGATCTGCTCTTCGGACCGCCCGAGCGTGGTCTGGTTGGAGATCTGGAAGAAATCGCCCGTCGCCTCGGTGCCCTCGCCGAAGAGCCCGCGGATCGCCATGCGCATGTCCTGGGCGGCGCGGAAGGCCTTTTCGATCTCCCCGGTGAGCTTCAGGGCCGGAAGGTGCAGCATGACGCTGACCCGCAGCCCGGTGCCCACGTTGGTGGGGCAGGCGGTGAGATACCCGTACTTGCTGTGGTAGGCGAAATCGAGATTCTCCTCCAGCGCATCGTCGATGCGGTTGATCTGCTCGATCGCCTCGTCGAGCTGGAGCCCGCTGCGAAGGACCTGCATGCGGAGGTGGTCCTCCTCGTTGACCATCAGGGCGACCGTTTCGCTTCCGCCGACCGCCACGCCGCGGGGATAGGGGGCCTCGGCGTGC
>CAYTQL010000166.1:0-4535 GCA_964439555.1 uncultured Planctomycetaceae bacterium
CAGAGGTGAACGATGAGCAGTACGGAAAGACTGATTGAATCGCTGCACGACTCGCTGGGCGAGGTGGGCTACGCCCCGCAGACGCCCGGCGGCATGACCGTGAGCTACGAAGCGCTGTTCGCCACCAACGGCGAGTACCGCAAGAAGTTCCTCTGCGCGGTGACCCACCTGCCGGACGAGGTCTGCGGCGTTGACGATCTGCGGGGGCACGTAATGCGCATCCGCAAGGACCTCGGGAAGCGTTTCCGGCGAGGACTGCCGCTGCCTCGGCAGATGGGGACGTTCAACGTGCTGCTCGCCCGGCGGGAGGCCTGCGAGGCCATCGGGCGGCGGAACGAGGGGCTGATCGACACCGGCGGGCTCCACGTGAACCTGCTGCTGGGCATGGTGCTGGTGGACGTCGAGACCGGCCAGGCCAGCAGCGACGTCACGTGGGGTCTGCTGGAGGACGGAGAGAGCTTCCGGCGGATCCAGAGCGTCGTGGACGAGTGGTGCCGCCACCGCCGCCGCGACCTCGGCGACGGAACCGCCCGCAGGCTCAGCGTGGCGTAGGGGCGGGAAGAACGCCGAAGCGTCCGGGGGCTGTCCCCCGCCGGGACTCAGCCGCGGGAAACCATCGTGTAGGGGCCCTCGGGAATCACGGCGATTCGCGCTTCGGGGTTGCGCGCGACGTAGTCGTCCACCGCCCGCTGGACGCGCTGGCGGGCGTCGCCTTCGCCCAGCAGGGGCCTCAGCGCCAAACGGCGCTGAACCTCGGCGGGAATCCCGTCACTGACGAACCACAGCCGCTCGGGCCCGATCCGGCTGAGCACCTTGCACTGCATCTGGAACTCCCACTGGTCGAGCTGCGTATCCCTCCGTGCGGCGACGTCCCGCAGAAAGCCCTGCCAGTTGTCTTCCCAGTGGAGCAGCAGATCGGTGTAGGCCGGGGAGCCGAGCTGCTCGCCGCAGTGAGAGACCTGCAACAGCGTCGAGCCCTCGTGAAGTGCGGGCAGGGCGGTACACATGCCCTTGACCGTCTGGTAAAAGGTCTGGTCCAGTGGGGACCCGCCGCCGTTGGTGACCACCAGGTCGTAGGGGGCGTCGATGCGGGTGGTGGTCCACTCGGCCACGTCGCGGCACCCGGCGAGGTGGGCCCGCTCCAGGTCGCCGCAGTAGATGCCCGCGATCCGTCGATCCCGGGTGATCGCCACGTTGAACAGGAAGTCCACGCCGACGGTCCGGGCGACGTTCAGGGCGATCTCGTGACAGGGATTGCCTTCGAGCACGCCGGTGTCGGCGCCGGGGTCGGCCAGCGTCCGGTACCCGTGGAATCGCTGGACGGTCTCGAGGTCCACCAGCGCCGGGCAGACGCCCTTGCGCCCCCCGGAAAACCCGGCCATGAAGTGCGCCTCGATGTACCCGGTGACGATGCGGACGTCCGCCTCCGCGAAGCGCCTGCAGACGCTCACCGGCGGGTCGTCGCAGACGCGGACCAGCGTCTCCGGCGCGTCGGCGCGGTGGTCGATCACCTCGATCCGGTCCAGGATCTCCTCTCCGACGAGGCGGACCCGCTCCTCCGGCGTGCTCGGGCGGTGCATTCCGGTGCCGATGATGATGACGATCTGCTCATCCGCCACCCCCGCCGCGCCGAGAACGTCCAGCATGGCCGGCAGAAACTCCCGGTTGGGCACCGGACGGGTAATGTCGGAAATGGTGATCGCCACGCGCCGGGGGCTCTTCCGGGCGATCCGCTCGCGCAGCGGCGGTGAGCCGATGGGCGCCTCCAGCGCTTCCCTCACGGCCGCCGGCGCGTCGTGCACCGGCGGGACGTCCTGGTTTTGCAGCACGTCGGCGTCGTCTGGCGCCGTAACGACCAGCCCGGTTTCACCGTACAGCAGTTCGCAGGTGCGCATCGGCTCTGCCTCGCTCGGGCGGGGGGAGCGGCGTCAGGACGACTGTTTGTTGGCCTTGTTCGGCGCGAGGGTCATGGTGATCTGGCGTCCCTCGCGGCGGTAGTTCTGGTCCACCTTGGCCACATCGCTGAGTTGGTCGATGATGTTCTGGAAGACCTTCTGCCCCTCGTCGATGTGGGCAAGCTCCCGCCCCCGGAATCGGAGGGAGAACTGGACCCGGTCTCCGCGCTCGAGGAACTCCCGGGCGTGCTTGACCTTGATGCCCAGGTCATGTTCGCCGATCTTGGGGGTCTTGATGCGGATGTGTTTCAGCTCGGTCTCGTGGCGGTGGGCCTTGGATTTCTGCTCTTTCTTCTTCTGAGCGTACTTCCACTTGCCGTAGTCCATGATCCGGCAGACCGGCGGGCGCGCGCGGGGCGCGACCTCGACCAGGTCCAGCCCGGCCTGCTGGGCGCGGGACTGGGCTTCCCGTACATCGATGACCCCCACCTGTTCGTCGTTCTCGTCGATCAGACGGATCGGGGAAATCCGGATCTGATGATTGCAGCGAAGATCTCGTGCGATGGCTTGGTTCTCCTGATGATTTCGCGGGAGCGTCTTTTATCCGCACATTATAACTTCCGGTCGCCCGGAAAAGTTTCACGCAACTCTCTCACCCGGCGGCGCCCGCCTCGGCCGGGGCGACGGCGGGGACCCCGCCCTTGGTGTCGATCTCGCGGCGCAGCGCCTCGCGGAACGCTTCGACGCCCATTGCGCCGGCGTCCCCCTCGGTGCGGTGACGGACCGAGAGATTGCCCTCTTCGGCTTCGCGCTGCCCGACGATCACCATGTAGGGGACCTTCTCCAGCGTCGCCCGGCGGATCTTGGCGCCGACCTTTTCCGGCGAGTCGTCGACCTCCACGCGGATTCCGCCGCCGCGGAGGGTTCCGGCGACCTTGGCTGCGTACTCGTTGAATTTGTCGCTCACCGGGAGCACGGCCGCCTGGACCGGGCTCAGCCAGAGCGGGAACGCTCCGGCGTAATGCTCGATGAGGATGCCCACGAACCGTTCCGGGCTGCCCAGCGGGGCGCGGTGGACCATCACAGGCCGGTGGGCGGCGTTGTCGGCGCCGATGTACTCCAGGTCGAACCGCTCGGGGAGATTGTAGTCCACCTGAATGGTCCCGAGCTGCCACTGCCGCCCGATGCAGTCGCGGACGACGAAGTCGATCTTCGGTCCGTAGAAGGCGGCCTCGCCGGGCTCCTCGGTGTAATCCATTCCCAGCTTCTGGACCACCTGGCGGATGTTCTCTTCGGCGCGGTCCCAGTTTTCCGCTTCGCCGGTGTACTTGCTGGAGTCCGGGTCGCGCAGGCCGATCCGGACGCGGTAGTCGGTCAGCCCGAGAGTGTCCAGGGCATAGCGGGTGAGGTCCACGCAGGACTCGATCTCGCCCTCCAACTGGTCCGGGGTGCAGAAGATGTGCGCATCGTCCTGGGTGAACCCGCGGACCCGGGTCAGCCCGGACAGTTCGCCGGACTGCTCGAAGCGATAGACGGTTCCGAACTCGCTCAACCGGACCGGGAGCTGCCGGTAGCTGCGCTGCTCGGACTTGTAGATGGTGATGTGGAACGGGCAGTTCATCGGCTTGAGCAGGTAGCCCTCGCCCTCACCGGCCGCCCCTTCGTCCAGTTTCATCGTGGGGAAGAGCCCGTGCTCGTAGTAGGGGTAGTGCCCGGAGGTCTTCCAGAGGTCCAGTTTCCCGATGTGCGGGGTGATCACCGGAAGGTAGTCGCGTTTGAGCAGCTCGCCGCGGAGCCAGTTCTCCAACTCCATGCGGATGATCGCGCCCTTGGGCTTCCAGAGCGGCAGCCCGGGGCCCACCGCGTCGGAGAGCAGGAAGAGGTTCAACTGCTTGCCCAGTACACGGTGGTCGCGCTTCTTCGCCTCGGCGATCCGCTCGACGTGGGCCTTGAGCTCCTTCTTGTCGAAGAACGCCACGCCGTAGATGCGGGTGAGCATCTTCTGAGATTCGTCCCCGCGCCAGTAGGCCCCGGCGGTGGACATCAACGAAAAAGCCTTGCCCACCTTCCCGGTGTCCGGCAGGTGCGGGCCGCGGCACATGTCGATGAAGTCGCCCTGCTTGTAGAAGCTGACGGTGCTGACCTGCTCGTCGCGGACGAGGTCGTCGATCATCTCGACCTTGTAATCCTGCCCGCGCTGCCGCATCAGCTCCTTAGCCTCGTCCACGGGCAGCTCGATCCGCTCCAGGGGAATCTTCTCGCCGACGATCTCGCGCATCGCCTGTTCGATCTTCGGGAGGTCCTCCTGCGAAATCGGCTCGGGCAGGTCGAAATCGTAGTAGAAACCATACTGGAAGTCGTCGGTCAGCGCCGGACCGATCGTGTAGCGCACCTCGGGCCCGTAGAGGCGGATCACCGCCTCGGCCATCACGTGGGCGGTGGTGTGGCGCAGGACCTCCAAAGCCGCCTCGTCGCGGTTGGTCAGGAGCTTCAGCGCGTGGGTCCCCTCGCCGAGTTCGGCGTTGAGGTCCACGAGCGTCCCGTCGACCTCCGCCGCCAACGCCGCGCGGGCCAGACCTTCGGAAATCTCGCGGGCGACCTCGACCGTTTCCGCGAAGAACTAGCGCGAGCTCCGGGGCC
>CAYTQL010000166.1:4545-6799 GCA_964439555.1 uncultured Planctomycetaceae bacterium
ATCGGGCGATCGTAGTGCTTCTCGCTTCCATCGGGCAGCGTGATGGTTATGTTCATGGGATCGGTCTCCGCGGGCGGGGGCGTTCCCGGCGATGCGCGGCGCAAAGACAAGCGGCGCCCGAAGGTCGGCAAAGACCCACGAGACGCGCACCGGCCGGGATGACCCGCCCGGTCGCTAGCACGTCGTCGTGATCGTGGTGGTCTTTGTCATTCTTCGAGTGCCGCAGAATCGTCGTCTTTCTCTATTCTAGTCCCGAACCCGCCCCGGTCAACAGCAAACGGCGGCGGGAACCGCAGCAACGTTCGGCCCCGGCGGGGGGGCGGCGCCGCGAGCGAGGCGACCGCCGGTCCGCAATCCGCGGCGCCGCTCAAGCCCACCGGATGAGGCTCATGTTCATCAGGTTCGGCAACAGTTCGTGGCGGGGCATGACGCGGACGGTGTACCCGGTCATTCCGCTGTGGTTGCAGGGCATGCTGGCGGCGTAGCGGACGCGGGCGTCGCCCTCGTCGCGGACCTGCTCCATCGCCGCCGCGCTGCCCTCGCTGAGCTGCCCGTCGTCGTCCAGCGGGCCGAAGTAGAGTTCCACGCTCAGGTCGCCGGCGTCCAGCCCGGCGAGGTGAATCACCGCCTCGACGTCGATGCTGCGCCCCACGAGCGCCCCGCCGTGATCCTGGTCCAGCGAGTCCTGCACGCTCTCGATCCGCACATGGGGGAACTGGTCGTGCACCTTCCGCCGCCAGCCGGCCAACTCCCGCGCGGCGTGCATCTCTTCGACCGAGAGGCGGTCCCACCGCGCGGCGGCGGGAGCATAGAACATGTCGGTGTAGTTCCGGAGCATGCGGTTGGTGTTGAACACCGGGGCCAGGTCGCGCATGGCGGATTTCATCTTGGCGATCCACCCGCGGGGCAGGTGATCGGCGCCGCGCTCGTAGAACAGCGGGGCGACCTCCTTTTCCAGGAGGTCGTAAAGCGCCTGGGATTCGACCTCGTTCTGGTATTCGAGGTCGTCGTAGTGCTCGCCCGAGCCGATCGCCCAGCCCACGTCGGGGCTGTAGCCCTCGGCCCACCAGCCGTCGAGGATGGAGATGTTCAGCCCGCCGTTGGCGGCGACCTTCATCCCGCTGGTACCCGAGGCCTCCATCGGGCGCAGCGGCGTGTTGAGCCACACGTCCACGCCCTGGACGAGGTACCGGGCGACATTGATGTCGTAGTCGCTGAGGAACACCAGCGAGCGGCGGAAGGGCTCCAGTCGCGAGGTGTGCACGATCCGCCGGATGATGTCCTTGCCCGGGTTGTCCCGCGGGTGGGCCTTCCCGGCGAGCAGGATCTGGACCGGGCGGTCGGTGCTGTTGAGGATATCCACGAGGCGCTGGGTGTCGGTGAGGATCAGATTCGCCCGCTTGTAGGTGGCGAAGCGCCGGGCGAAGCCGATGGTCAGCGCTTCGGGGTCGAGCACTTCCTCGGCGGCGGCGAGTTCCGCCGAGCCCGCACCGCGCCGGGTGAGCTGGGCGGCGAGGCGACGCCGCGTAAAGGCCACCAGCCGCTCCCGCCGGCGCTCGTGGGTGCGCCACAGTTCAGTATCCGGGATGTGCTGGACGCCCTCCCACACGCTCTGGTCGGCCGGCTGCTCCTGCCAGTCGGGCCCGAGGTAGCGGTCGTAGAGGGTGGCCATGTCGTGGGAGATCCAGGTGTGCGTGTGGATTCCGTTGGTGATCGAGTCGATGGGCACCTCGTTGCCCGGGACGCCCGGCCAGACGCCGGACCAGAGCTTCCGGCTGACCTCGCCGTGGAGACGGCTGACGCCGTTGCGGTAGCTGCTCAGGCGGAGCGCCAGAACCGTCAGGTTCATCGGCTCGTCCTTGTTCTCCGGCTCCTGGCGTCCGAGGGAGAGGAAATCCTCGCGGGAGAGCCCGAGCTGGGACCAGTAGTTCCCGAAGTACTTGTCGATCAGCCAGGATTCGAAGGCGTCATTGCCCGCGGGCACGGGCGTGTGGGTGGTGAAGACATTCGTGGCGACCACCGCCTCCTTCGCCTCGTCGAAGGAGAGTCCCTGCTCGGCCATCAGTTGGCGGATGCGCTCGAGCCCGAGGAACGCCGAGTGCCCTTCGTTCATGTGGTAGGTCCGCGGGCGGATGCCCAGCGCCTGGAGCATCCGGACCCCGCCGATGCCCAGCAGCAGCTCCTGGCGGATGCGCATCTCCTGGTCCCCGCCGTAGAGTTGGGCGGTGATCTGCCGGTCCTCCGGGGCGTTCTC
>CAYTQL010000167.1:0-6765 GCA_964439555.1 uncultured Planctomycetaceae bacterium
CGATGCTCGGCGGGCTCTGGGCGCTGCTCGCCGGAGCCGGGCAAGCGGCGGACCTCTCGCACGGACTGCTGTCGCTGGCCGGTGCGGCGATGTGGCTTTCCACGCTGTGGCGCCTCCCGGACGCGGCGTTGCTCCGGGCGAAGAACCGGCGGGCGCTGCGCCTGGCGCTGGGCGGCGCGGCGGCCATCGCCGCGACCGGGGCGATCAGCCTTTGCCCCCCGGCCGGGGCGATCGGCGTCGCCTGCGCGGGGCTGGGGCTGCTGGCGACTTCGCTGGGGTCCCGCTCCCGTCTTCCGGTCGCACTCGCGGGCGCGGCGATGCTGTTGGGCGGGGGCGCGGGTTTTGCGGCGCTGCGGCCGGAGTTGGTGAACCTCGCCTGGTGGCCGGGGACGTGGCTGGGCATCGGCGCGAACGCGTTCCACACGGTCGGTCCGGGCGGGGGACCGGCGCTGCTGGCCGCGGCGGTCGGGCGCGTGGGGGTGCTCTGTTTCGGGGCGGGCCTGCTCGCCGGGGGGCTCTGGATGTTCCGCCGGCTCCGCGGCGCCGGGCCCGTCGCCTGGGGCAGCGCGGCGGCATGGGCCTGCGCGACGGTCCTGGCGACGGCGGCCTGGCTGGCGCCCGGCGGGCTTTTCGCTCCCGCGACGCTTCTGGCGGCGGCGTGGGCGTGGGGGCGGGCGCCCGCGGTGGCGGGGGCGAAGTCGCGACGGTTCAGCGGGATGTGGATGCTCCTGGGCTTCGTGGTGGTGCTGACGGTCGTCGGCGTCGCCCGCAACACCGGGCTGGTCCGGTGGATGACCGAAAGCGCCGGCGGGGGCGACAAGGTCCTCCACCTCATCGGCGGCGCCTGTACGGGGCTGCTCCTGGCGTGGATCACCGGTGTGAAGCGCATCTGGCGCGGGCTCCTGGGGCTCGTCCTGGCCGTGGGGATCGGCGGGTTCGGGGAAATCGCCCAGGCTTGGGGCCCCCGCGCGGTGGAACTGGACGACTGGATTGCCCACGCCCTGGGCGTTGCGATCGTGCTCCCGCTGTACGTCATCGCCCACCTCGTCCCATGGTGCGAATCGCCGGACGCCAAGGCCGGCGGCGGAATCGACCGATACCGGGTGTAGCGCCGCGGCGAAAAGCGTTGCGTCCCGGGTCGTGCCGCGGCGAAGATTCGCCTCTTCGCACGCAGAAAAAGGAGTCAACACCCATGGCGAAATACCTGGTCACCGGCGGAGCGGGGTTCATCGGGTCGAACCTCGTGCGGTTCCTGCTGGACCGCTCCGGCGAGGTGACGGTCCTGGACAACTTCGCCACCGGCAAGCGGGAGAACCTCGCCGAGGTCGCCGACCGGATCGAGCTTGTCGAAGGCGACGTCCGCGAGCGGGCGGCGCTGGACGCGGTCGTCCCCGGCTGCGCGGCGATCTTCCACGAGGCGGCGCTGGGGTCGGTGCCCCGAAGCGTCGAGGACCCGGTCACCAGCCACGAGGTGAACGTCAACGGGACGATCCACGTCCTCGAAGCCGCCCGCGCCGCGGGGGTCCGGCGGATCGTCTTCGCCGCCTCCAGCAGCGCGTACGGGAACATCCAGGTGTCGCCCAAGCAGGAGGAAATGCCCCCCGAGCCGATCAGCCCCTACGCCGCGAGCAAGCTCGCCTGCGAAGGGTACATGCAGGGGTATGCGGCGTCCTACGGGCTCGAGACGGTTTCGCTGCGGTACTTCAACGTGTTCGGGCCCCGGCAGGACCCGGCCGGTCCGTATGCGGCGGTGATTCCGGCGTTCGTCTCCCGCCTGCTCCGCGGCGAGCGTCCGATCGTCTACGGCGACGGGGAACAGTCCCGCGATTTCTGCTATATCGACAACGTCTGCGAGGCGAACTGGCTGGCGGCCAACGCCCCGGCCGCTGCGTGCGACGGCAAGCCGCTGAACGTCGCGTGCAACGATCGGACGAGCCTCAACGAAATCCTCGCGCTGCTCGGCGAACTGCTGGATACGGAGGTCCGGGCGATGTACGAGGCCCCGCGTGCCGGTGACGTGAAGCACTCGCTGGCGGACGTGAGCCGCGCCGCCGAGCGGATCGGCTATGAACCGAAGGTGTACTTTGAGGAAGGCCTCCGCCGCGCGATCGACTGGTATAAGGCGAACCTCGGCTAGGAGAGACATGTCCGTCAGCGACGATCAACTCAGGCAACTGCTCGGCCCGGTCGAGCAGGCGGCGGCGTTGGGGGGGCAAGCCATCCTCCGCGTCGCCGAAGAAGAGGACCTCAACGTCCGGGGCAAGGAGGACGGCTCGCCCGTCACCCGGGCCGACCTGGCCGCCAACCGCGCCATCGTCGACGCGCTGGCGACGCTCGAGCCCCGGCGGAAGATCCTCACCGAGGAAGGCGAGCCCGAGCTCGCGGTGAAGGAAGGCTGGACCGACTTCTGGTGCGTCGACCCGCTGGACGGGACGAAGGAATTCATCGCCGGGCGGGACGAGTACACCGTGAACATCGCGCTGGTCGAGGACGGCGTGCCGGTGCTCGGGGTGATCGTGCTCCCCGCGGCCGGGAAGACCTACCTCGCCGCCCGCGGGTGCGGTGTGCGGCTCCGCCTCGGGCGGGCGGCGCCGGTCCCGGTCCAACCCAGCGCCGCGACCGAGCCGGTCCGGGCGGTGGTCTCCCGTTCGCACCTCCAGGAGCGAACGAAGCGGATGCTCGACGCCGTCGGGGCGAAGGAGACGGTCTGTCGCGGGAGCAGCGCGAAGTTCTGCGCCGTGGCGGAAGGGTCCGCGGAGGTCTATTTGCGCACGGGCCCGACGAACGTCTGGGACACCGCCGCCGGCGCCGCCATCGCTCGCGCCGCCGGCTGCGCGGTCACCGACCTGTCCGGGACCGACCTGGACTACTCCGTCGCCGACGGCCTGCTCCGCGAGGAACTGCTCGTCTGCCCCCACGCCCTGCTGGATCGCATCCTCCAACGCCTCGGCTGACGATCGCCCCGGGCGCTGCGCCGCCGTTCGGTCGGCAACGGCGTTGCCCGCGCTGCGCCGGCGCGGTAGAAGAAGCCCATGCCTGCGCGAGCGTATCCGGAATCGTCGGCCCGGGACGAGGAGCTGTTCGTCTCCGGGCGGTTGTGCCTGTTCGGGGAGCACAGCGACTGGGCGGCCGAGTACGGCGTCCATCCGGGCTACTGCCTCGTGATCGGAACCGACCAGGGCCTCCGCGCCACCGCCCGTCCGGCGGAGGAGTTCGTCGTCTCCACCCGCCTGCCGGACGCCACCGGACGCCCGCGCGGGCGGACCCGCCAGATGAGCTGCCCCTGGACGCGCGAAATGCTCGGCGAGGCCGCCCAGGACCGCCACGAGTTCTTCCGCTACTGCGCCGGGGTTGCCCACGAGATGTTCGCCCACGCGGGCGTCACGGGCGGGCTGGAACTGCACATCGACCGGATGGACCTGCCGCTGCGCAAGGGCGTCTCCAGCTCCGCGGCCGTGTGCATCCTGGTCGCCAAGGCCTTCGACGCCGCCTACGACCTCGGGCTCTTTCCGCACGAACTGATGGAGGTGGCGTATCGCGGCGAGCGGCTCACCGGCAGCCAGTGCGGGCGCATGGACCAGGCGTGCATCTACGGGAAGACGCCGGTGCTGCTGACCTTCCGCAAATTGGAGCGGATCCGGGTCGAGCCGGTCTTCCCGGACGGGGAGATCCGGATGTTCTTCGTGGACCTCGCCGGGCAGAAGGACACCGTCAAGATTCTCGGCGACCTCCAGGAGGCGTACCTGCACCGCCCGGAACTCCAGGCGGGACTGGGCGAGGAGAACGAGCGGATCGTCCGCGAGGCGTACAAGGCGCTGGGCGCCGGGGACGCCGAAGAGCTGGGGCGTTTGATGACCGAGGCGCAGGAGAACTTCGACGCGCGGGTGGCGTCGGCGTGCCCGGACCAGCTTGCCGGTCCGCTGCTGCACCGCCTGCTGAACTGGGGGGAGATCGCCGGGCACGTCTGGGGCGGCAAGGGCGTCGGCTCGCAGGGGGACGGGACGGCGCAATTCGTCGCCCGCAGCGCCGCCGACCGCGAAGCGGCGATGACGAAAATCTGCACCGAGTTCCCCGAGATGCAGTGCTTCCCACTGACGATCTTCCCCGGGAACCTCACGCCGCAGACCACCGGGTAGCCGACCGCGTCCGAAGCGGCGCCCGCCGGTGCGACGGATCTCCCTCGCTGCCGCTGCACGCGAAGCATCGGACCAGCGACCAGCGGTCAGTTGGTCAACCCCCGGTCGGCGTTCGCCCCTGGACCGGAACTGCGGGGGCAACGGCCCGGTCCGCCGACCACGCATCCCGCGAACGGCCTGGTCACGGGTCGCTGACCCCCAGTCGCTGCGCCCAGGCCTTCCACGCCGCCTGTTCCGACGACCACACCCCCTGCGGCGTCATTCGGCGTCGCGACGGACCAGGACGTTGTGCAGCTCCTTGAAGCGCCAGTTGATCGCGTGGAGCAGGAGCCCGAGGAAGGCGAAGCCCATGCTCAGCAGCACCAGCCCGGTCGCCAGGATCGCCAGGGGGACATGGTCGATGTAGTGGTCCGGGTCGGTGAAATATTCCGCCACGGGCGCCACCCCGGCCGCGAGACCGGCCGCCAGCAGCAGAATCGCCAGCGAGCCGAAGAAGGTCAGCGGCTTGAAGGCGCGGGTCAGGCTGAAGAGCTTCCAGAGCACCCGCGCCCCGTCGCGGAAGGTGCGGAGCTTGGACTCGTTGCCTTCCGGGCGGGTTCCGTAGGGCGCCTGCACCTCCAGGAGCTTCATGCGGTAGTACAGCGCCTGGATGGTCAGCTCCGTTTCCACCTCGAAGCCGGAGGAGACCACCGGCACCTGCCGGGCGAAGCGGTTGTTGTACGCCCGGTAGCCCGAGAGGATGTCGGTGAGGTTCTCGTTGAAGATCCAGTTGATCAGGCGGCGGACGAGGGAGTTGCCCGCCAGGTGCAGGGGGCGGAAGGAGTCGTCGGCGTAGGTCGCCAGGCGGGCGCCGACGACCATGTCCGCCCGCCCGTCCATGACGGGCTCGAGCAGCTCTCGGACCTTCCCGGCGGGGTAGGTGTTGTCGCCGTCGACCATGACGTAGTAGTCGGCCCGGACGTCGCTGAGCATCCGCGCGACCACGAAGCCCTTGCCCTGGCGCGGTTCGCGGATCACCGTCGCCCCCCGCTCGGCGGCGACGGCGGCGGTGCGGTCGGTGCAGCAGTTGTCGAAGACGTAGATTTCCGCGCTCGGCAGTTGCTCGCGGAAGTCGTCGATCACCGTTCCGACAGTCGCCGACTCGTTGTAGCAGGGGATGAGAACGGCGATGCGCGGCGAGGTCTCTGGCATGGGGTTCCCGGCGGAGCTACGCCTTGATGATCTTCTTTCGGCCCTTCTTGACCCCGGCGGTGGCGTTGCGGGCGTCGATGACCATCCGGGCGTTCTCGACGATCATCTCGTAGTCGTAGGAGGAGTGGTCGGTGCTGATGAGCACGGCGTCGTACTTGCCCAGCATCGCCGGGGTGAGCTTCTTCGACTTCATGCCCGCCAGTTTCGGATGCTCGCGGGTCATCCCGACTGCGGGGATGTGCGGGTCGTTGTAGTCCACCTTCGCCCCGCGGTCCCGCAGCAGTTCGGTGAGCACCAGCGAGGGGCTTTCGCGGAGGTCGTCGACGTCCTTCTTGTACGCCATGCCCAGCAGGAGAATCTTCGAGCCCTTCAGGGCCTTGGACTTCTCGTTCAGGGCGTGCATCACCTTGGTGACGACCCACTCGGGCATGCCGACGTTGACTTCGCCGGCCAGTTCGATGAAGCGCGTGGGCTGCTCGTACTCGCGGGCCTTCCAGGAGAGGTAGAACGGGTCGATCGGGATGCAGTGCCCCCCGAGCCCGGGCCCCGGGTAGAAGGGGGTGAAGCCGAAGGGCTTGGTCTTCGCGGCGTCGATGACCTCCCAGACGTCGATGCCCATGCGGTCGAAGAGCTGCTTGAGCTCGTTGACCAGCGCGATGTTCACGCAGCGGTAGGTGTTCTCGAGGATTTTGCACGCCTCGGCCGCCTCGGTGGAACTGACGGGCACGACGTTGTCGATCGCCAGTTCGTAGGTCGCGCGGGCGACCTTCAGCGACGCCCGATCGACGCCGCCGACCACCTTGGGAATCGTCTTGGTCGAGTAGTCCTTCCGCCCGGGGTCTTCGCGTTCGGGGCTGAAGGCGAGGTAGAAATCCTCCCCGACCCCCAGCCCGCTCTCGGCGAGGATCGGCAGCATGACCTCGCGGGTGGTCCCGGGGTAGGTGGTGGACTCGAGGATCACCAGTTGCCCCGGGCGCAGGTGCTCGGCGATGGTCCGCGTGGTCGATTCCACGTAGCTCATGTCCGGCTCGCGCATCTTGGTCAGGGGCGTGGGAACGCAGATGAGGATGCAGTCGGCCTCGGCGAGGCGGGAGAAGTCGGTGGTCGCCTCGAAGAGCCCGCTGTCGACCATCGCCCGGACGACCTCGGAGGGGATGTGCTCGATGTAGCTGCGCCCGCCCATCAGGGCATCGACCTTCGCCGGATCGATGTCGAAGCCCATCACGACCGCGTCGGCGCGGGTGAACTCGCGAACCAGCGGCAGCCCGACGTAACCCAGCCCGATCACGCCGATGACGGCGTGGTTCTTCTCGATCTTCTCCAGCAGCGTCTGCGGCATGGATCGCTCCTTTTCCCGGCCCGCCCCCGCACGGGAGCACCCCGTTTCGCGGCGGCCGGCCGGGCAGTCTCAAGGGAGGAGGGATTCTACCTTGCCCCT
>CAYTQL010000168.1:0-6762 GCA_964439555.1 uncultured Planctomycetaceae bacterium
TGGTCGCCAACCTGCGCGAGGGGGTCATCGCCGCTACGAATGCCGGGCAGATCGTGCTGATGAACCATGCCGCCCGGGAGATGCTCACCAGCGGCGCCGACGCCGAGGGCCCCGTCGGCAAGCACCTCCAGGCGATCGTCCGCTACGCGGTGATCGTGGACTTCTTCGACCGCGTCCGCCAGAGCAACGAGCCCCTGACACGCCAGATCCAACTGGAGCACGAGGGGCGGGTCCGCACGCTGGACGTGCACGGGGCCCGCGTCGAGCCTCTCAACGCCGACGGCGCCGCCGACGGCGAGGACGAGAACATCGCCGTGCTGCTGGTGGTTCGCGACGTGACCGACCTGGCCCGGACCGCGGCGATGAAGGCGGAGTTCGTCGCCAACGCCTCCCACGAACTGCGGACGCCGCTGGCGACGATCCGCGCCGCGGCCGACTCGCTGGGCGCCATCGCCGCCGACGACCGCGAGGCGTTCGAGAAGTTCGTCTCCATCCTCGACCGGCACGTCGCGCGCCTCGAGAACATGACGATGGACCTGCTGGACCTGCACATCGTCGAGAACACCCTCCAAGCCCGGCACGAGGACATCCCGCTGGAGCAGCTCGGGCAGTGGGTGCGCAGCCAGTTCAGCCGCATCGCCGACGAAAAGGGCGTGGATCTGGCCGTCGAGACACCCGCCCCCGCGCACGTGCTCCGCTCGGACCAGAAGCTCCTCGAGCTGATCGTCCAGAACCTCGTGGACAACGCCCTGAAGTTCACCCCCGCCGGAGGCGCCGTGACCTGCACGATCACCGCCCAGGACGGGAACGTGGTCATCCGCGTCCGCGATACCGGCTGCGGAATCCGCTCGGAGGATCAGCCGCGGGTCTTCGAACGGTTCTTCCAGGCCGACCAGGCCCGCACCGGGCCCACCTCCCCGACCTCCCCCCGCGGGACCGGGCTCGGCCTGGCGATCGTCAAGCACGCCGCCGAGACCCTCGAAGCCCGCGTGACGCTCGAGAGCAAATTCAACCGCGGCACCGTCGTGACGGTGACCCTCCCCAACCCTCGCCGCGAAGAGGCCCCCGGCGAACCCGCCGACGCGAATCTGGAGGGTTGAACTCAGACGGCGCGCAGAGCCCGTGGGACGCCACGGGGAACTCATCCGGGCAAGCGCCGGTGAGCGACACACGCCCAGGACGGCTCCACAGAACAGGTTACGCGCCCCAAGCGCACGCCGGGAGCCCTCCGCGGACTTCGCGATCTTTGCGGTTACTTGCCTTCGAGCGGCTTGTAGACCGGCAGGTCGCCGGTGAACTCGACGCGGAAGCCGGTCTCCCCGTCGGTCACGGTGAGCCGGCCGGGGGTCTGCTCGACGTAGGGCCCGCCGTAAATATCCCACTTGTCAGCATTTACCTTCTTCCCGCCGACCCACACCTCGGCGAGGCGGTTTCCGTGGGCGTCGCCGCTCTCGGCGGGGTTGAACTTCATCTTCAGGTCGCCGACGGTGACCTCCATCTCCGAGGCGAACTTCGAGTCGTCGACCTTGAGCTTCGCAAGCACGTCCTTCACGCTCCCCCCCTCTTCCAGCGGGACCGGGCGGACGACGAAGCCGCTCCTCCGGACGGGGATTTTGAGCATCGGACGGCTTCGGCCCTTGCGGTCTTTGGGCGTCTCGGTGACCTCGACCTTCCCGCCGAGCGGGTAGAGGGCCACCCACGCCTCCCCCGCCGGCAAGACGGTCCAGCCGTGGTGATGCTCGACCTTGCGGGCGTGATCGGTTTCCGGGAAGACGAAGTAGGAGTAGTCGGCCTCGTCGTCGCCCTCGGGCGCCAGCGACATGCTGATCGCCACCGGTCCGTTCGCGGCGAACTGGGTGTACCGGCCGGTCCCGTCGCGGAAACCGATGCCGGTCTTCTTGCCCCGGTGGTCGCTCTTGCGGGGGTTGCCCCCGGAGAAGACCTGCCCGCCGGCGCTGGAGTCGACGACGACCTGGAACCGCGTGAGCTGACTTCCGTGCCCGCGCCACATCGTGCCCATCGTGAAGGCGTCGTGGACGTAAACCGTCTCCGGGTAGGCGCCGGGCCTGGGCTTCGCGCCGAGCCCGTACCAGTAGTTGGGCTTCGTGTTCCGCTGCTCGACGGGCAGCGTCGGCAGCTTCCGGCGCGCGAGGTTGCAGATCGTCTCGTTCGGCCGGAAGCCGGAAGTGATCGCGTGGACCATGTAGCGTGCACCGCGGAGGTCCTCGGCGCCGACCTCGGCGTCCGCCCCCCACCACAGCCAGCCGGTACGGTCGGCGATCGTGTTGACCGGCGCGCCCGCGTAGCCCCGCTGGTTCGGCGCGCAGTAGACCCCGTCGGTGTACTTCAGGGCGTATGCGGCCGCGTACCAGTCCAGCGCCGCCTTGGCCAGCAGGCGGGCCTCGGCGTCCTTCGTGAAGTCGTAGATGTTCAACATCCCGTTGACGTCGAACATCAGGTAGGTGCTCGAATCCCACTCGCCCTGCCCCGCCGCATAGAGGCCCTTGACGTAGTTGCGGAGCATCTCCTTGCCGCGCTTGAGCGTGGCGTCCTTCGGACGGTGGGAGAGGCCCTTGCCGGTGTAGTACGGCAGGACGTTGACCGAGGTCATCCACATCGTCTTGTGGTTCTCCGTCCCGCGGGGGCTGAGGTAGCTGCCGTAGCGGAAGCCGGCGTCGGCGAATTTCTTCTTCGTCTCGGTCGAGAGAATCTCCTCGCCGAAGATCGGGTAGAACCGCGCCCAGTTGACCGTGGCGAAATGGTAGTGCTCCTTGTAGGAGCGATCGTCGTTCATGTACTTGACCACCTCATCGCGGTCCTTGCCGAGCAGCAGCTTGGCCATGGCGTGCCCGGGGAGGTACTTGCCCGGGTCTCCGCCGCGGAAGTAGCCCTTGCGCCACTTGGCGAGCCCGCCCTCGGCGAGCCCCTTCAGCGCGGTCTCGGCGCGGCGTTCGAAGCCCTCCTCGTCGGGGTAGGTTCCGGGGCTGGAGGCGGGGGCCGCCTCGGCGCCGGGGGGGTCGGTGTCGGCGGGCGTGGGGACGTCCCACTCGGTCGCGGCGGCGGAGGCGGCGAGCAGGCAGACGATCAGCGAAGCGACTATCGTGCGCATGGGGAGTTCCTTAACGGATGTGCCATCACCTGGGGTGATGGTAGCACCCCGCCCCGCGCGAAACAACGTCCTGCGGCGTCCAGCGCCCCGGTCCGTGGTCGCGGGCTTCTGCGGCGGGCTACTTCTCCTCGAACACGTCCACCTGGATGTCCACGTCGTCGCGCTTGGCGACGCGCTGGACCTCGCCGTCCTCCATCCAGATGATCCGGTCGGAGATGTCGAGCATCTTGTGATCGTGGGTGGAGCAGATCACCGTCACGCCCTGCTCGCGGTTCATCTCCTTCAACAGGTGGATGATCTCCTCGCCGGTGTGGAGGTCGAGGTTGGCGGTGGGTTCGTCGGCGAGGATGATCGCCGGGCGGTTGGCGAAGGCCCGGGCGATGGCGACGCGCTGCTGCTGCCCGCCGGAGAGTTCCTTGGGCGTGTGGAGGACGCGGTCGCCGAGCCCGACGCGTTCGAGGATCGCCACGGCCCGGTCCATCGCCTCGTCGCCGGGGACGCCGGCGAAGAGCATCGGGAGGGTGACGTTCTCGAGGGCGGTCATCACCTTGATGATGTTGTAGGACTGGAAGATGTACCCGATCTTCCGGCAGCGCAGCCACGCCAGTTCGTTCGCGTCGAGTTGGGCGACGTCGATCTCGTCGATGAACACCCGCCCGCTGGTGGGCTTCATCAGCCCGCCGATGGCGTTGAACAGCGTGGTCTTGCCCGAGCCCGACGGGCCCATGATCGAGATGTATTCGCCCGTGGCGATGTTGATCGAGACGTCGCGGAGGGCCTGGATCTTCTCCTCGCCCATCTCGTAGATCTTGCAGACGTTCTTGGTCATCACGGTGCAGTCGACGGTCGCTTCGAGATTGCTGAACCAGTCGACGCCCGCGTCGGGCTGCGTGTGCGCTTCGGTCGTCATTTCTCACCTCGCATCGCTTCGACCGGGGGCATCTTGGAGGCGATCCACGCCGGGACCGACGCGCCCACCGTCGTCAGCAGCATGCCCACCAGGAAGACGAACAGCACGTGCTGGGGAATCTTGTTCAGCGAGATATGCTGGAAGACGCTGGTTCCGAAATCCGCCAGCCCCAGCAGCACGCTGATGATCGCGCCGACGATCACCCCCGCCACGGCGCCGACCAGCCCCAGCAGCGCCGCTTCGAGCAGCACGCTGTAGAGCACCAGCGAGTCCAAGGCGCCGAGGCACTTGATCGTCCCGATCTCCCGGTACCGCTGGGCGACGGAGGTCAGCATGGCGTTGAGCACCCCGGCCGCGCTGACCACCAGCGCCAGCGCCAGCATCAGGTTCCAGCTCTGCTGCTCGACCGCGTTGGACTCACGCGGCATCGTCAGCAGATACATCATGAAGGCGGTCGAGGTCCCGATGGTCAGCCCGGTGAGCAAGGAACGCCCCAGGCGCACCTTCAGCGAGCTGATCGCCATCGACCAGACCAGGTCCCAGCGCAGGTGCAGGTGTCCGATTTCCCATTGTGCCTTGGCCATGTCAGTACCCGGTCCCGATCGAAACCCACAGGAAGTGCAACGCGATGCTCAGCATGCCCACGAGCCCCAGCCCGGCGCCGAACCCGACGGCGAGGATCGGGGCGAAGTTCTGCCACCGCTCCCGCCCGAACCTGCGGGAGAAGTAGAACCGCCCGAGGCAGGCGCCGATGAAGAACATCACCGCCATGTGCGGGTACCGGTTCAGGGAGAAGATCCCGCCGTAGAGGTACTGGACGGAGATCCCCAACCAGGAGAAGACCGCGAACAGCGAGGAGGCGATCACCAGCGAGCCGATGATCAGCTCCGGCTTGATCGCGTCCTTGAGCATCGTGGACCCCTCCGACAGACCCGAAGCCCAGATCGCGCGCATCTGGGCGAACTGCGGCCAGAATTTCTGCACGTACGGATAGCGGTCCGAGGGAATGGGCCCGAGGCTGGAGATGTAGCTCCAGAAGATGAAGGAGGCGAAGATCATCAGCGGGAAGACCAGCAACTCCGATTTGAGGATGCTGGTAAACCGCGTCCGCGTGAGCTGGCAGACCCGCAACTGATCGGCCATGCGCCCGAAGTTCCGCAACGGCATGGGGGCGAACCAGATCGTCACGTAGCGGTAGTCGGAGAGGTAGATGAACGATTCCTTGATGTAGGGCACGTCCACCTGCTGCCCGGCGATCCCGCTCATCCGGGCGTTGATGTAGGTGTTCAGGGGCGTCCAGAAGAAGGCGAAGAGCCCCAGCCAGTACCAGGGGAACTGTTCGTCCTCGGGCACGCTGCGGTTGACGAGGTAGTCGCTGAGCAGCACGAACAGCGCCGCCGAGGCCGCCCAGACCAGCAGCGCCGCCCAGGTCGGCGGGTCGCCGCGTTCCACGTCGCGGCGCCAGAAGGCCTTGGCGTCGATCGTGGAGGTGTCCTCGGAGCTCTTTCGTTTATAGCGCAGCGTGGCCTTGACGATGCCCCAGATCCCCACCAGCGCAATGGCCAGGGAGGTGCCGATTCCCACGGAAAGGTAGATGTCCACCGTCGCGGCCACGTGGGTTTCGATGGCGTCCTTGCCCGGTTGCCAGGTCGGCATGAAGCCCAGCGACTGGAGCATGGGGTTGAGGAAGATCTGGACGGTCACCGTGGTGACGAACATGCCCACCACGATCCGCCAGGGTAAGACGAAGCCGGTAAACAGGATGCCCAGGTGCAGGGCGATGCCGATGGTCCCCCCGCCCATGATGGACTCGAACTGCTCGGTGAGGTCCAGGAACGGGATGGGGATCAACTGGATCGGCTTGCCCAGAAACGCCATGGAGATCGTGGGCACCCCGACGTAGAAGAGGCCGAAGACCGCCCCGATCATCACGCCGATGGCGAAACAGTATTGTCGGTAGTTTTTCTTGTTTTCGTCCTTGGACCGTTCGGCCAGGGCGATGGCGCCTTCGGCGTGAATGGGCGCGAGGGGGAAGGGCAGGCCCTCGACGTCGGCGGTGACCTTGTAGGCCAGGAAGCCCAGCGCCAACTGGGTGAGCTTGGAGAGGGTCATCGCCGCGAGCGTCACGAGGATGACCGGCAGCCACACCTCGTCGAGAAAGCCTTTGTAGGCGAGTTTGCCCAGCGGCGAGACCCAGTCGGGCACCTGGTGTGCGATCCCGAAGTTCTGGAAGGCCTCGGAGTTCCGCATGTAGCGGTTCCAGACGAGGTGGGCGAACATCCCGCCGCCCAGCGCCATCCCGCCGGCGACGTGCGAGAGGTGGCTGACGGTATAGCGGAGGATGTAGAGCTCCTGCTTGCGCAGGGTCATGAAGCTGCGCCGCGCGACCTCCACGAAGAGGATGATGGTGACCCAGTCGGCCGCGGTGCCGAGGTCCTGCCCGATCATCAGCCCCATGAAGATGATGCCCGGGAGCATTACGAAGGCGACGAAGAAGGCGCCGACCACCGAGCGCCAGGTAAAGCCGCTGTCGTACGGCTCGTGCTGGATCGCCTCGATGGAGAATTTGGCGTCGTAGAATTTCTCGGTCTTGGCCATGTCTTACCGCTCAACCTCCCGGAACAGCTCGGCGCCCTCGTTGATGTATCGCGTGCGCTCCTCGTTTTCCAGGTTGCGCCACAGCAGGAACTGGCGTCGGACCAGGTCCATGAAGCCGTAGTTCGTCCGCAACCAGGCATCCTCC
>CAYTQL010000169.1:0-6723 GCA_964439555.1 uncultured Planctomycetaceae bacterium
CACCGACGCCCTCCAGGGCACGATCATGTTCGTGGGGATGATCATCCTGCTGATCGCCACCTACTGGATGCTCGGCGGGGTCACCGAGGCACACAAGCAGCTCGGGGAGATCAGCAAAGAGCCGAACATGTTCATGAAGATCGGGTGGAAGGGCTGGACATCGATGCCGGAGTTCGGCTGGGGGGTCGCCGAGACGGCGAAGGGCCCGAACCCCGCAGGCTACAGCCTCTGGTG
Organism: uncultured Planctomycetaceae bacterium; assembly: GCA_964439555.1. Taxonomy (GTDB): domain Bacteria; phylum Planctomycetota; class Phycisphaerae; order SM23-33; family SM23-33; genus CAYTQL01. The sequence continues at coordinate 235 of CAYTQL010000169.1, forward strand.
GATCATCATCTCCACGATCACCCTGGGCGTGGGCATCGGCGTGCTCGCCCAGCCGCAGCTTGCCGTGCGGTTCATGACCGTCAAGAGCCGCCGCGAGCTGAACCGCGCCGTGCTGGTCGGCGGGGTGTTCATCCTGATCATGACCGGCGTGGCGTTCACCGTCGGTTCGCTGAGCAACCTCTACTTCCGCAAGCACGAGAAGGTCGTCGGCACGCTGGTCAAGGAGACCGAGCAGGCGTGGGTCGTCGTCAAGCAGGAGCGCGACCTGGTCAAGAAGCTCCCGGCCAGGCTCTGGCACATCGACACCGACGGGGACAACAAGGCCGACGTGAACATCATCGCCCACGGGTACAACTTCATCGTCGGCGCCGGACCCAAACCGCAGATCGTCCCCCGCGGCGCGAAACCCCAGCCGCCCGAGGGCGCGGCGGTCATCCCCGCCTACGTCCTGTTCCCCAAGGCCGAGCGCGAAGCCGCCGAGGACGGCAAGGAAGCCTTCTATCCCCGCGCGACCTCGTACACCCGCGCCCTGGTGGAGCGGAAGGACGGGAGCTGGGCGCTGAATACCGGGAGCATCATCCCCACCTACATCACCCGCTCCATGCCCGGATGGTTCGGGCTGCTGTTCCTGTTGACCCTCCTGGCCGCGGCGATGAGCACCCTGTCCAGCCAGTTCCACGCGGTGGGCACGAGCATCGGACGCGACGTCTGGGAGCAGAGCACCGGGCGTCACGGCGCAACGGTCGGGGTTACCCGCGTCGGCGTGGTCATCGGCATCATCATCGCGGTGCTCATCAGCCATTACGCCCGCGGCGGCTACATCATCGCCCGGGCGACGGCGATCTTCTTCGGGCTCTGCGCGTCGGCGTTCCTCCCGGCGTTCCTCGGCGGGCTGTACTTCCGGGGCGTCACCCGCGCCGGGGCGAAGGGGTCCATGATCGTCGGCTTCGCGATCACCGCGTTCTGGCTGGTGTTCATCAAGGACAAGGAAGCGCGCGCCCTGGGCATCTGCAAGGCCTTGACAGACAAGCACTCCCTGCTGTTGGATTCCCCGAACTGGCCGGTGGTGGACCCCATCGTGGTCGCCCTGCCGGCGAGCCTGGCGGTGCTGATCGTGGTGAGCCTGTTGACGAAGAAACCGGACGAGGCGCACCTCGACCGGGTCTTCAGCAAGACGAAGAAATCGTAAAGGCAATCGAAACTGGTCCCGCGGCGGCGCGGAGTCCGCTCCATCGGCCGCCCCCCGCATTCCCACGCGGTAGAAGGAGATGAGCGATGCACCGGAAACTGGTCCTGCTGTCCGTGGTCGGGCTGCTGCTGAGCGGCTCGATCGCCGTCGCCGAAGAGGCCGCCGCTCCCAAGAGCGACTTCGAACAGTTCCTCCAGGACGCCAAGCAGCCGGTCGAATGGCTGAAGCTCGGCGCTGACGCCCGCCTGCGCGAGATCTTCGCGCCCAACCTGATCAGCCTCGACAGCAGCGGCAACGGCGACTGGCACTTCCAGCGCTTCCGCTTCCGCACCTGGGCGACGGCGACGCCGGTGGAGAACCTGGACTTCAACGTCCGCCTGGTCTACGAGCCGCGCAACTGGTGCGAGCCGGAGTCCAAGGACAACGACGACAACAACGAGGCCCTCTTCGACCACCTCAACGTCGCCTGGTCCGAGGCGTTCGGGCTCCCGCTGAAGCTCATCGTCGGGCGCCAGGACATCATCAAGGGCAACGGGTGGCTGATCCTCGACGGGACGCCCCTGGACGGCTCGCGGACGATCCACTTCGACGCGGTCCGCGGGATCATCGACTTCGAGGACTACAACACCGAGCTCGACCTCGCCTGGATCTGCCAGAAGGCGGACACCGACCACTACATCGAGCCCTTCTGCGACAAGGACCAGCTCGTCCGCGATCAGAACGAACTCGGCGTGATGGCCTACGTGACCAACAAGTCGCTGCCCAACACCCAGATCGACGGGTTCTTCTTCTACAAGCGGGACGAAAACCCCTCGGGCACCCATCCGCTGGCGGTCGACGGAGAGATTTACACCATGGGCGGCCGGGTGGCCGGGGCCATCGGCGAATGCTGGAAGTACCGTGCCGAGGCCGCCGGTCAGTGGGGCGACCGCTTCAACCAGGAGCGCTGCGCCGGCGGGTTCAACTCGGAGGTGTCCTACCACCTGAACGACAAATGGGACAACTCCTTCAACGCCGGATACGAGTACCTCTCCGGCGACGACCCGGACACCAGCGGCGATTACGAAGGCTTTGACCCGCTCTGGGCCCGCTGGCCGCAGTGGTCCGAGCTGTACATCTACACCATCGTCAACGAGAACCGCATCGCCGAGATGAACAACCTCCACCGCATCAACGTGGGCTGGTCCTTCAAGCCCCACGAGAAGCTGGAGGTCTGCACGAACTACCACGCCCTGTTCACCGACGAGAACACGATGAAGGGCACGGCGGGCTTCAGCGACGACGGGTGCTTCCGCGGGAACCTGCTCACCGGGCTGCTGCGCTACCGGATCAACCCGCACATCCACGGACACCTGATCGCCGAGCTGTTCTTCCCCGGCGACTACTACACCGACGAGATGAACGACGTGGCGGGCTTCTTCCGCTACGAGATCACCTTCACCTGGTAATCGCCCGAATGCACGATCCGGGGACGGTCCGCACGCCGGGCCGTCCCCGCGCTGCGCGCCGGGATTGCAGGCGCGGGGCGAATCTGCTACAAGGACGAGTCCCGTCCCGAGCAGTGAGAGCAGGATGCCTGGCGAGAGAACCGGCCCCCGCGGCATACATGAATTGCGGGTCCGCTACAGCGAGACCGACCGGATGGGCACGTTCTACAACTCCCGTGCCCTGGAATGGTTCGAATGCGGACGGACCGAGTTGCTCCGAAGCCTCGGGCTGCCGTACGCCCGGATGGAGCAGCGCGGCGTCATGCTTCCGCTGGTCGAAGCCCACGTGCAGTACCTCGGACGGGCGACGTACGACGACCGGCTCCGCGTCGAGACCCTCGTCGGGCGCTGCGGAAAGGCCCGGCTCCGGTTCGACGTGAGCATTACCCAGGCCCTCGACAACCGCCCGGTCGCCGCCGGGCACACGGTGCACGCCGTGACCGACCCGGACGGAAAGCCGGTCCGCCCCCCGGCGTGGCTGGGCGAGGCGATCGAGGGCGATTCGACGGAGGAGGAGACCGAATGAGCACCGACCCCCAACGCGCCCTGATGAGCGGCAACGAGGCCGTCGCCTACGGGGCGCTGGACGCCCGGGTCTCCCTGGGCACCGGGTACCCGGGCACCCCGAGCACGGAGATCCTGGAGAACTTCGCCCCCCTCGGCGGGCGGGCCCAGTGGGCCCCCAACGAGAAGGTCGCCCTGGAGGTGGCCCTCGGCGTCGCCTTCGCCGGCGCCCGCGCGCTGGTGACCATGAAGCACGTGGGGCTCAACGTCGCGGCCGATCCGCTGTTCACCGCCGCCCACACCGGCGTCACCGGCGGGCTGGTGGTGGTCTCGGCGGACGATCCGGGCATGGCCTCGAGCCAGAACGAACAGGACAACCGCAACTACGCCAAGGCGTCCGCGCTGCCGATGCTCGAGCCGTCCGACTCGCAGGAGGCCTACGAGTTCACCCGCCTCGGGCTGGAGATCTCGGCGCGCTTCGCCCTGCCGGTCCTGCTGCGGATGACCACCCGCATCTGCCACTCCAAGACCATCGTCAACCGCCGCGAGCCGGACGCCGAGCCGCCGACGCCGCACTTCGAGCGGGACGTCAAGGCGCGGGTCATGGTCCCGGCGTTCGCCCGCCCCGCGCACAAGCGACTCCGCGCCAAGATCAACAAGGTCGCCGCGTGGAACGAGGCGGAAGGGCCCAACCGCCGGGTCGAGGGCGATACGTCCCGGGGGATCATCACCAGCGGGATCAGCTACCAGCACGCCCGCGAGGCCGCCCCGGAGGCGAGCGTGTTCAAGGTCGGCATGTGCTATCCCCCGCCGATCGAGGCGATGAAGAGCTTCGCCGCCTCCGTGGACCGCTGCGTCGTCATCGAGGAAGGCGACCCCTACCTCGTTGAGACGCTCCGGACGGCCGGGCTCGAGGTGGAGTCCAAGCCCGAAATGTACCGCTTCGGCGAGCTGAACGTCTCCCGCGTGCGGCGCATTCTGGAACAGGACACCTCCGAAGAGCCCGTCCCGCCGCGGGGCAAGCCCCCCGCGCTGTGCCCGGGCTGCCCGCACCGAACGGTCTTCAGCGCACTGAGCGAGTTGGGCTGCACCGTGGCCGGGGACATCGGCTGCTACACCCTCGGCGTGCTCCCGCCCTTCGAGGCGATGGACACCTGCGTGTGCATGGGCGCGTCGATCGGCGTGGGGCTGGGGCTTCGCCACGTCCTTCCGGACGACGAAGCCCGCAAGGTCGTCAGCGTCATCGGCGACAGCACCTTCGTCCACTCCGGGCTGACCGGGCTGGCGGAGATGGCCTACAACCGTCCGAAGACCGGGCACATCGTGATGATCCTGGACAACTCCACCACCGCGATGACCGGGATGCAGGAGCACCCGGGCACCGGACGGAAGCTGGACCACAGCCCCACCGCCCAGTTGAGCTTCGAGGAGACCGCCAAGGCGATGGGCGTAGACACCGTCCGCGTCGTCGACGTGGTCAAGGAGCCCGACGCCGTCCGCGAGGCGCTGACCGATGCAATGGCCTCGGACGAACTGACCGTCATCATCACCCGTCGGCCCTGCCTCCTGGCCGCGAAGAAGATCCGCCAGTACGAAGCCGCCAATCGCGAGGGATGCACCGCATGAGCAGCAACAACGTCACCAACGTCGTCATCGCCGGGCTCGGCGGTCAGGGCGTGCTCAAATCGTCCGACATTCTCGCCGACGCGGCCTTCCTGGCCGGACGGGACGTGAAGAAAGCCGAAATCCACGGCATGAGCCAGCGCGGCGGGTCGGTCACCTCCGACGTCCGCTTCGGCGAAAACGTCCTCAGCCCGATGGTCCCCGCCGGAGAGGCGGACTACCTGGTGGTCCTCTCGGCCGACCAGGTGGAGGTCGTCCGCGGCTCGCTGAAGGACGGCGGGACGCTGATTACCCCCGAGGACATCGACGTCGAGGCCCTGAAGAACCCGCGCAGCCTGAACGTCGCCCTGTTGGGCGTCCTCTCGCGGCAGATCGAGTTCGATGAGGCGCATTGGCGTCAGGCGATCCGCCACAACCTGCCCGAGAAGGTCATCGACGTGAATTTCGACGCCTTCGCGATGGGACGCGGCGCGTAGGCGCTCCCGACGGCCGCCTTCCGGTACGACGGAAGCAACGGCGTCGCGGCTCGCGGGCCCGCCGCACGGTATCGCCGAAGCGTCTGTGGAGCCAGGGGTTGCGGAGCGCGCAAACGCGCGGTTCACTGTAGCGCTCCACTCCGCCGCATCGCCGCCGTTGCCCTCGCCGTCGCGCGGCGGCTCTCGGCCGACGGCCAGCGGCCGGCGGCTGCCGTCAGAAAAAGGAGAACCCGATGGCCGAACATTGGAACGATTGGGAAGGGAGCTTCTCGCCGGTCAGCGTGCCGGACTATCTCCCGGAGACGAAGCTGCGCGAGCTTCAGCTCCAGCGGTTCCGGGCGGTGGTCTCGCGGGCGTACGCCAATGTCGAGCTCTACCGCCGGCGGATGGACGAAGCCGGAGTCGGCCCGGACGACATCAAAACGCTCGACGACATCGTAAAGCTCCCCACGACCCTCAAGACCGACCTGCGAGACGCCTACCCCTTCGGGCTCTTCGCCAGCCCGATGAGCGAGATCGTCCGCGTCCACGCCTCCAGCGGGACCACGGGCAAGCCCACCGTCGTGGCCTATACGGAAGAAGACGTCGAGGTCTGGGCGTCGGTCATGCTCCGCACCTTCGCCGCCTGCGGCTGCCACCGCGGCGACATCATCCAGAACGCCTACGGGTACGGGTTGTTCACCGGTGGGCTCGGCGCCCACTACGGCGCCGAGGCGCTCGGGGCGACGGTGATCCCCATTTCCGGGGGCAACACGGCCCGGCAGATCATGCTGATGAAGGACTTCGGCTCGACGGTCATCTGCTGCACGCCGAGCTATTTCCTCTACCTCATCGAGCAATGCGCCGAGCAGGGCATCGACATGCACGACCTGCCCCTGCGGGTTGGCGTCTTCGGCGCCGAGCCCTGGACCGACGCCATGCGCGAGCGCATCCAGGCCGACAGCGGCGTCCAGGCCTATGACATCTACGGGCTCAGCGAGATCATCGGGCCCGGGGTCGCCAGCGAGTGCAGCGCCCAGGCGGGGTTGCACATCTTCGAGGACCACTTCTACCCCGAGATCGTGGACCCCGAGACGCAGCAGCCCGTCCCCGACGGCGAGAAGGGCGAGCTCGTGCTCACCACGCTGAGCAAGAAGGCGATGCCCATGATCCGCTACCGCACGCGGGACATCACGCGCGTCATCCCCGAGCCCTGCCCCTGCGGACGCAC
>CAYTQL010000170.1:0-1692 GCA_964439555.1 uncultured Planctomycetaceae bacterium
AATCCCTGTTCCGCTGGCGCGTTGCATCTGCTCTCCCCCTCGGAGACAATGCCCGCGGAATTCCAACGAGGAGCTGCCGATGAAACGAATCGCCTTACTGGGCGTGCTCGCCGCGGTCCTGGGCGGGTGCGGCGACGGGAGCGTGATGCAGCGTGACGCCGACCAGATCGTCGGCGAGTGCATCACCGCGATGGGCGGACTGGAGCGCTGGGAAGCGGTCGAGGCCTTCCGGACCCGCGCGGTCGTCAGCCTTTACGGCGAGGACGGCGCCGAACGGGTCAACCGCCACGCGCAGGTGATCCGCCTGGACCCGCCGCACCTCGCCGCCGAGGCGAAGCGCCCGCGGGGCTCCTGGGCGGCCGTGGTCTCGCTGGGCGAGCCGGACGTGGTCTTCGACGTCGTCGGCGAGGTGTCCCTGGGCGAGAAGGAGCAGGCCGAACTGCTCGACGCCCTGAAGGTGATCCTCCACCGCGTCCGCGGACCGCTGAACCTGGTCGAAGGTCCCGAGCGTCCGGCCGAGCGGAGCGAGGCGCGCATCGACGGGGACAGGATGACGCGCATCACCGTCGAGGGCGACTACACGCACGCCGTGGCGTACTACTTCGACAAACGGACCTGCCGCCTGCGCTACGTCACCAGCGGCGCCGACGCGGCCGGTCGGGAAGGGACCGTCACCCGCTACACCTGGGCGACGCTGCCCAACGGGATGCTCTTCCCCCGGACGCTGGAGGTCTTCCGCATCGGCGATCATGTGTTGCTGGGGGATACCCCGGTGATGCGTGCGGAGTTTTACGACGTGACGGTCGAATGACCTCGCCGGGGCGTCGCGGGAGCCCTACACTGAAGACAGAAGCACCATGCGTCTCGATATCAGCGACATCCTGGACGGCTGGCCTTACGAGCCCGGACAGGTAACCGTCCGGCGGATCCGCGGAAGCGACGGGCAGGACAAGATTCAGCTCCGCCTGGACCTTGGGCTGCTCCAGATGGAGACCACCGGCCGGCCCGACGGCGAACGCCCGCACGGGTGCGAGAGCCTGCTGGATTACTACCGTCGCCGCCTCCGCCAGCACATCGACGAGCACGGCGGGGACGAGGGCTTCGAGCTCGACGAGCGCGACTGCGAGCTGCTCCGCGCCGAAGCGACGATGTTCTACCACCGCTACCTCGCCGAGTTCGTGCTGGAGGACTTCGAGGCCGTCGACCGCGACGCCGTGCGGAACCTGGAGCTGTTCGACTTCTGCCAGGAGTACGCCCGCGACGAGTCCGACCGGACGCTGCTGGAGCAATACCGCCCGTACGTGATGATGATGGTCACCCGGTCGCGGGCGCAGCGGCACCTGCGGGACAACCGCCCGAAGGCGGCGCTGGTGGCGATCCGGCGGGGCATTCACGACATCGAGGACTTCTATACCTCCTACGGCTTCGAGGACCCCGAGGACGCTTCCGGCGAGCTTGCGGTGCTCAAGGCCCTCGCGGCCGAGATCCGCCGCCGCCTGCCCGCCGACCCGGTCAAGAAGCTCCAGAAGCAGCTCAACTCCGCCGTCCGCGAAGAACGCTACGAAGACGCCGCCGAACTCCGCGACCAGATTCGATCCCTCAAGCGGCATTGACGCGGCGCGACGGGGTCGGCCCGGAGGCGAAAGGCCTGCTTCCCCGCGGGGCTCCGGCGCCGCGGCGGGCGCCGCCTTT
>CAYTQL010000170.1:1702-6712 GCA_964439555.1 uncultured Planctomycetaceae bacterium
GCCGCCTTTCACGCCAGCGCGTCCTTCAACGCCTCCACGGCCAGGTCCGGGCAGTGGGACTTGGCTTCGGGGAGTTCGCCCAGCACCTTCGCCAGGTCGCCCGGAGTGATCGCGGCGGCTTCGTCCGTCCCTTTTCCCGCCGCCAGTTCCGTCAGGGCGGACCCGCAGGCGATCATCGCCGGCGACCCGTACGCCTGGAAGCGGATCGCCTCGATCCGCCCGCGCCTCAGGCGGAGGGTCAGCTTGATCAGGTCCCCGCAGCGCTCGCGCGTCGCGACGCCCGCGGCGTCCGGCGTCTCCAGTTCGCCGGCGTTCCGCGGACGCTGGAAGTGGTCCATCACCGTCTTGTTATATTCTGCTGGGCCCACGCTGTTCCCGGGCAGGGCAAAGGCGTTCAATGGACCGCGCCCACGGCCGGGAGGCGCCGTGGGACGCACGGGCACGATGCCCATGTCGCGGGAACGCGTGCTCCGTCGCTCCCGACGTTTACATGGTATCGCCTGCGCTGTAGCTTGAGCAGCGGTTCTTCTGACGGAGGCGAGCGATGGCGGATTACCAACTGGGCGTGATCGGCGTGGGGAACATGGGCGAGGCGATCCTCCGCGGGGTCGTCGGGTCGAATGTGCTGCCGCACAACGCGATCATTGCGGCCGAGCCGAGACTGGAGCAACGGCAGATGCTCACCCGCGAGCTGGGCATCTCGGCGGTGGCGGAAAACGCCGAAGCCGCCGGCGCCGGGCACGTGCTGCTGTGCGTCAAGCCGCAGACGATGGACGCCGTGCTCGAGGAGATCGCCCCCGCGGTCGGCGACGAGGCGGTGGTGATCTCCATCGCCGCCGGCGTCCCGACCGCCCGGATCGACGCGAAGCTCGGCGGCAAGGGGCGGATCGTCCGCGTGATGCCCAACACCCCGATGCTGATCGGTGCGGGCGTCTCCGCCCTCTGCGCCGGACCCCGCGCCGGGGAGGGCGAGCTGGACTGGACGCGGCGGCTCTTTGCCGCCAGCGGCAAGACGGTGGCGCTGGACGAGGCGCAGATGGACGCGGCCACCGCGGTTTCCGGCTCCGGTCCGGCGTACTTCTTCTACCTCATCGAGGCGATGATTGGCGCCGGCGTGGCCGAAGGGCTCGACCCGGAGGTCGCCCGCGAACTCGCCGTCCAGACCGGCGCCGGGGCCCTGGCGATGCTGGAGCAGACCGGCGAGGCGCCGGAGGTGCTCCGCGCCCGGGTCACCAGCCCCGGGGGGACCACGCAGAAGGCGATCGAGACCATGGAATCCGGCGACGTGCAGCGTCAGGTGATCCGCGCCGTCCGCAAGGCCGCCGAACGCAGTCGGGAGCTGGCGTAGCGGAGACCGCCGCCCGGGTGCGCGAGAACTTCGTGGCATGGGCGTCTCGCCCATGCGTGGGACGGGCATCCTGCCCGTGCCACAATACGGACGCGCACCCAAGCGGTCGCAGCGCCGCGACCACGGTTCCGCTGCTGAGGCCCTCTGCGGTATGCTGGAGATGCTTCGCCGTTCGCGCCGTTCACATCAAGGAGCACTCGAATGACGCCGCTTCTCATCGTGGTCGTGACGTTCGTGGGGTACCTCATCGCGTATCACACCTACGGGAAGTACCTCGCGCGGAAGATCTTCAAGCTCGACGACGCTCACCCCGTCCCCTCGAAGGAGCTTTACGACGGGACGGATTACGTCCCGACGCGCAAGGGGATCATCTTCGGGCACCACTACACCTCCATCGCCGGGACCGGGCCCATCGTGGGACCGGCGATCGGCGTGATCTGGGGCTGGGTCCCCGCGCTGATCTGGGTCTTCGTCGGCAGCATCGTCATGGGAGCGGTGCACGACTTCGGCGCGCTGGTGATGAGCCTCCGGAACCAGGGAAAGAGCCTCTCGGAGATCACCGGCCGCTACGTCAGTCCCGCGGCGCGGACCGTCTTTTTCCTGATCGTCTTCCTGGAGCTGCTGATCGTGATCGCGATCTTCGGGGTGGTCATCGCCGCGGTCTTCGCGATGTATCCCGAGTCGGTCTTCCCCGTGTGGATGGAGATTCCCATCGCCGTGCTGCTCGGGCTGGCGGTGTACAAGTGGAAGCGGAACGTCACGCTGGCGACCGCGGCGGCGGTGCTGGGCATGTACGCCACCGTCGTGCTGGGACACTACCTGCCCATCGAGGCGCCGCAAGAGGTCTTCGGGCTCTCCAGCGTGGGCTTCTGGGTGGTGATCCTCCTGGCGTACGCCTTCGTGGCCTCGAGCATTCCGGTGACCACGCTGCTCCAGCCGCGGGACTACATCAACGCGTGGCAGTTGTTCATCGCCATGGCGCTGCTGATCGCGGGGGTCGCGGTCTCGGCGGTGACGCGGAGCGACTTCCGGATGGTCGCCTCGGCGTACAACGCCGCCGTCCCGACCGATGCGCCGCCGCTGGCGCCCTTCCTGTTCATCACGATCGCCTGCGGGGCGATCAGCGGGTTCCACTGCCTGGTCTCCTCGGGCACTTCGCCCAAGCAGGTCAGGCGGGAATCGGACGCCCTGTTCGTGGGGTACGGGTCGATGCTCCTGGAAGGGGCGCTGGCGATCCTCGTGATCGTCGCGGTCTGCGCCGGGCTGGGGCTCGGGCTGGAAACGGGCGACGGACTGCTCACCGGCCGGGATGCGTGGAACCATAACTACTCGAGCTGGACGGGGGTCACCGCCCGCCTGGACACCAAGCTCCGCTCCGTCGTCAGCGGGGCCGCGAACATGCTGGCGACGCTGGGAATTCCCAAGGGGATCGGGCTGGTGATCATCGGCGTGTTCATCGCCTCCTTCGCCGGAACGACCCTGGACACCGCGACGCGCCTCCAGCGGTACGTCATCGGCGAACTGGGGCAACGCGCACGTATCCCGGGCGCCTCCAACCGATGGCTGGCCACCGGGGCGGCGGTGCTTACCGCGGGCGGGCTGGCGTTCTCCACCCGGGGCGGGGCGGGGGCGCTGGTGCTCTGGCCGATGTTCGGCGCGGTGAACCAACTGCTGGCCGCCCTGGCGCTGCTGGTGATCAGCGTCTACCTCCGCCGGCGCACGAAGCGGGCGTGGCTGCTGAGTTTCGTCCCCTGCGTCGTGATGCTGGCGATCACGCTCTGGGCGGTGACGCTCAACGAGATGCGCTTCATCGACGATCGCCGCCCGATGGTGCTCATCCTCGTCAACGGCGCGACGCTCGTGCTCGCGGCAGTGCTGACGATCCTCGGGCTCGGCGTGCTCGCCCGTCCGCGCGAAGCAGTCGCACCCGCTGCGGCGGAGACGACGGCGCGGGAGCAGGAACAGCAGCAGAAAAGGGAGGAACTGATCGGGGCCGGCGCGGGGGAGGACCGGGATTCGGACGCGTCCTGAGGCGGCGGTTGCGGGCCGGTGCGTTTCCGGGCCTTCTGCGGCGCCGGGGTCGTGCCGGGGGCTATGCGCCCGATCGGGCGTCGCGAATGCACGCCAGGGCGCGGTAGGCCCAGCGGACGCGCTCGGCCGGGACGGTCATCGGCTCGAATTCGTCGTTCAGCGGAACCAGATGCACCCGGTCGCCTTCCCGACGCAAAAGCTTGCAGGTCACCCCGATCTGCCGGTCCAACTGCACGATCGCCGGCTTGCCGTCTTCGACCGCGGCCGAGGGGCTGGTGATCACCAGGTCGTCGTGACGCAGGTGCGGCGCCATCGACTCCCCGTCGATCCGCAGGGCGAAGGCGTCCGGGTAGCGGCGTTTGAGCGGCGCCGCGGCGATGAACTCGGCGGGACGCCCCTCCTGCGGATCGGGCAGGTGGATGATCTCGACCGGTCCGTCCAACCCGCAGGAGGCGTCGGACTGGGCTTCGGCACGGGTGCGGGAGACGTGTTCGGCCACGATATCCTCGAGATTCGTGACCTCCCGTCTCGCAGCCGGGTCTTCCCAGTATTCCGGAACCCCGGCGGCGCTGCGTCCCAGGACGGGAATCCATCGGGCCTGCTGGGCTTCGTGGGCGTCCGGCTCGTCGACCGCGCGGTCCCGGGCGTCGGCGTCCGGGCAGCGCCCGGAGGGGCAGTCGGTTCCGGCAACCCCACCCGGTGTGGGACCGGTGGAGCCCAGTTCGAGGCTGCGTTCGAGCACGTCGAGGAACGCCGAGAGGGGCTCGGCGGCGTCGGGGCGGTGTTTGATCAGTTCCCCGGCCCGTCGGACGGCGGGGTGGAGGACGGTCTCGGCCCGGTCCTCCTCCGTCTCGCCGGTCAGCAACCAGCAGAGGTCCACGTCGGCGACCTCGGCGATCTTCACCAGCACCTGCGCAGGAGGGACCCGACTGGCCTCGTAGTAGTCGTACGTGCTCGGGCTCAGACCCAGCATGCGCGCGAAGGCGCTCTTCCCGCGTCGTCCCGCCACTTCGCGACGTACGCGCGCAACTCGTTCGCAAATCTCTTTTTGCGAAATTTCAGCCATTCGAATTTCGCAGGTACGGAAATACTCAGAACTGGACGACAACGGTATGGTACTTACCCCACCCCATGCGCTCGTCATTGTATGGCCACATTTCAGCCTCGCAAGCGCAAAATGCTCCCGATACAGCTTTCATGCCTGGTGATGAGGAGTCCCCGAAATCGTTCCCGAAGTGCAAGTGTCTGTTGAAACTACGATTAAGTATTCGGTATTCGTCGGATGTTCTTCGTGAAACCTGGGGTGAATGTACCACATTGCCCTACATGGTTTACCTTAACGCAGTATGCTCCGCCGCGTCCGGCGATGATTTCGGCGCTCGCTGCACTTGACAGCATGCGCCGCGGTTGTCACAGTCTGCGCATGGGCTTCTGTACCGCGATCAACTGCATGGACGGGCGGGTTCAGCTCCCGGTCATCGAGTACCTGCGCACGCGGTGCAGCGCGCAGTTCGTGGACATCGTCTCCGAGCCCGGTCCGAATCGCATCCTCGCCGAGGGCTTTCCGCCGCCGGTAGTGGATTCGATTCTCGCCCGCGTGCGGATCTCGGTCGAGCGCCATGGGTCGCGGT